>NZ_JBFUCL010000038.1:0-17127 GCF_056405255.1 Agromyces sp. P1_H4
CGCGACCTCCTCCGCGTCGACGCCGTCAGCCGAGCCCGAGCCGCAACCCGCTCCCGCGCCGAGCCCCAGCGCGTCCGCCGAGCCGACGCCGACGCCGACGCCGCAGCCCCAGCCCGCGACCCCCGAGCAGCGGGTCGTCGACACCCTGACCGGCTACTACGCCCTCGTGCCCGGCGACCTCGACGCCGCCTGGACGATGATGACGGCCGACTACCAGGAGAACCACGTCGGCGGCAGGGGCGCCTACGAGGACTTCTGGAACGACGTCGCCGCCCTGCAGATCACCGACGTGACGGCGACCGCCCCCGACCAGGGCCAGGCGACGCTCACCTACACGTTCACCGACGGCTCCGTGGTGCAGGAGGTGACGGCGTATCGGCTCGTGGACGAGGGCGGCGTGCTGAAGATCGCCGCGACCGAGGTGCTCAGCAGCGTCGCGCTGTGAGCCGCCCGCGCCGGCGAGTCAGGCGCTCGTGCTCTGCAGGAACGCGAGCACCGCCGCGACCCGCCGGTGCACGCCCGACTCGGGCAGCCGCAGCTTCGTGAAGATGGCGTTCACGTGCTTCTCGACCGTCGACGACGACAGGAACAGCGCCTGTTCGATGCCCGCGTTGGTCTTGCCCGCGGCCATCTCGCGCAGCACCTCGAGCTCGCGCGGCGACAGCGCCGCCAAGGGGCTCGCCGCACCGGCGGCGCTGCGCCGCCGCACGAGCGTGTCGACGATCTGGGGGTCGATCACCGAGCCGCCGGCGCATACCTCGCGGAGCGCGTGCACGAGGTCCTCGAGGTCGCCGATGCGATCCTTCAACAGGTAGCCGAGGCCGGCCGAGCCGTCGTCGAAGAGCGCCAGCGCGTAGCTCTCGTCGGCATGCTGCGACAGCACGACCACGCCGGTCGTCGCCGATGCGGCGCGGATCGCGTGCGCGGCCTCGATGCCCTCCATGTGGTGGCCCGGCGGCATCCGGATGTCGGTGAGCACCGCGTCGGGCGCAAGCCGCCGCACGGCGTCGAGCAGCTCGATGCCGTTGCCGACCGACGCGACCACGTCGATCTCGCCGGAGTCCTCGAGCAGGCGCCGGAGGCCCTCGCGCACGAGGTAGTTGTCCTCGGCGATCACGACGCGCAGCACGCCCGGGTCATCCACCGCGTCCGCCTCCCGGACCGGCTGCCTCCGCACCCGCCGATGTCGCGACGGGCAGGTCCACCGAGACGGTCGTGCCCGACGGCTCGGCCGCCGACACGCGCACGCTCCCCCGCAGGGCCGCCACGCGGTCGCGGATGTTCGCGAGCCCGCCGCCCGACGCCGACGCCGGCGACACCGCGCCCATGCCGCAGCCGTCGTCGCTGATCGAGATGCGCAGATGGCCGTTCGAACGCGCCAGCCCGACCGACGCGTGCGTCGCGTTGGCGTGCTTGGCAGTGTTCGCGAGGGCCTCCCGCACCACGTAGTACGCGGTGGTCTCCACGTCGTCGGGATACCGCTCGGCGCGCACCGCGGCATCCGCCTCGACCGAGAGCGGGATGGGATAGCGGGCCACGCCCGACTCGACCGCAGCGACCAGCCCGTTGTCGCTCAGCACCGGCGGGTGGATGCCCTGCGCCAGCTCCCGCAGGTCGGTGAGCGTCTCCCGGGCCTGGTCCTGCAGCTCGGCGAGCTCCGCAGGGGCGAGCTCGCCGCGCTCCAGACGATTGCGGGCGAGCCGGAGGCCGGCGATCTGCGCGACCACGTTCTGCTGGATGCCGTCGTGCAGGTCGCGCTCCAGGCGCCGGCGCTCGTCGTCCTGCGCGGCCACGAGCCGCTCCCGTGAGGCGGTGAGCTCGTCGAGCTGCTCGGCGAGCTGGGCGGTGAGACGCACGTTGGCGACGGATGCCGCGGCCTGGCCCGCGACGGTGCGCAGCAGCAGCCGCTCGGCGTCGCTGTACTCACCGTGATGCCGGGGTCCCACCTCGATGCGCCCGAGCACCTCGTCGAGGCGCAGGAGGTCGGCGGCGAGCGTCGGCTCGGCGGTGTCGGCGGCCGAGGTCGCACCCGGCACGTCACCCGCCGCCCCGACCGGCGACGCGGCGAGCGCCCCATCGGTCGACACCAACCGGATCCGCACCCACGACGCATCGAGTCCGTCGTACACCGCGTGCGCGAGATGGGTGAGCAGGTCGCGCGGCTCGCCGGCGCCCTCGAGTCGCGAACCGAGCTCGCTGAGCATGTTGAACTGGCGCTCGCGATCGCCGAAGAGCGTGCGGTGCAGGCGCCGCTGCGCCCACCCGCGAACCGGCAGCAGCACCATCGCGACGAGCACGGTGATGAGCACTGCAGGCAGCACGTCGAGCTGCGGCGCGAGCAGCACCGCTGGCGTCGCGACGGCGATGCCGTAGAGGATCGTGATGAGCAGGTCCGACGAACGCCCGACGACGCGACCGCGATCCCCGGGGGCGATGTCGAAGGCGCCGTAGCGGAGGATGCCGTGGATCGCCGAGATGGGCAGGGCGAACAGCGAGACGAGCACGAGCACCTGCACGACCCAGCTGGCCGGGAAGAACGTCCAGGCCCAGAACATCACCATGGCGACGCCGATCGTCAACGCCGTCACTCGGGTGCGCGCCCGCACCGGCGGCGAGCCGAACAGGGCACGCGTCGCGAGCACCGCGAGGCTGACGGCGACCGCAGGCCACGGCTGCACGAAGAGGTACTCCACCGCGGGCGCGGCCCACTCCAGCCACGGAACGACGTACGGGTTCGCGACGGTGTCGCCGCTGACGCCGAGGTACGGCGACGTCACGACGTGCGGGGTCGTGATCAGGGTCAGCGGCCCGACGAGCATCGGCGTCCAGAGCGCGACGACCGCGATCCGCTGCCAGCGCAGCTCGGCGACCCCGTCGGGGAACGTCGCGAACACCACGAGGAACGCCGACGTGGCCGTCGCGTCAGCGGTCAGCCCGATCACGTTGAAGAGGGGGAACCACGGCTGCGCGAGCACGTCGAGGTTCGCCTGCACGAACGTCTCGTACGCCGACCCGACGAGCATCGCCGTCGAGCCGAGGGCGATCAGCAGCGCCATGCGCGACGCCGAGACGGTGAGCAGCCACATGCCGAACACGAACAGTGGCAGCGCGCCGAGCAGCGGCCAGGCGAGCTGATGGTCGAACTCGGGATGGATGAACCCCTGCACCACGACGACGTACACCACTGACGCGACCCCGATCGGGCCGAGCGTTGCGAGGCACACCCACCTGCGGTCCACACCCCCATGGTCCTCCTTCGGCGCGGCCGGCGGGAGAGGGGCATCCGCACCAGCCCTTGGGGGCTGGCCTCCATGGCGTCTGCGGTCCCCCGCCACGCGGCGTCCGGTCTGCTGCGTTCCGGCTCGGCGACGGCTCGGCGAGGGTCGGGGGCGAGCGGATGCCACGACGGCGAGCCGCACGAACAGGGAGTCCCATCATGCGCAAGGTCTACTCGTCACTGGCCTGGATCACCGCGGGCGGCGTGGTCGTGCAAGCCGCCGCCATCGCGTTCGCGTTCGGCGGCCTGCTCAACCGGGTGTCGAACGGCGACGTCGTCGACAAGGCCCTCCTCGAGAGCCGCACGGCCGGGGGCACCGGCGAGCTCGGCTTCTGGATCCACGGGATCGTCGGCGGGGTGGTGCTGCCGCTGCTCGCGGTGGCGCTCGTCGTCGTCTCGCTCTTCGTGCGGGTGCGCGGCGCGAAGCTCTGGGCCGCGATCACCCTCGGGCTGGTGGTGCTGCAGGTGGTGCTCGGCTTCTCCCTCGTCGGCATGCCGTACCTCGGGCTCATCCATGGCGCGAACGCGCTCGCGGTCGTGTTCGCCGCGGTCATGGGCGCGTTGCGCGTGGGTCGGGCGCCGCGGGCCGCGGCTCGATCGGGTTCGACGGCCGACGCCGAGGCGGCGACCTCCGATGCCCTCTCGGCGTGAGGTCGTGCGGTGCGCCGTCGTCGGGGTCGCGGTCGTGATCGCGCTCGGCGCCGGCGCGCTGGCGTGGAGTTCCACGCTGCTCGGCGAGTACTCGGTCATGGACATGGGCGGCGACGCGAGCGGGCATGCGCCGGCCCACGCGCACGCCGGCCACGGCGGAGACGCTGCGGGCGGTGCGGGCGCGGGCGGCTCCGCCGCGGCATCCGGAACCGTCGGCCGCACCGGCGAGGTCAGCGTGACCTCGTTGACGGCCGACCCCGACCGGCCCGCCGACGTGCGTGTCGAGCTGGTCGCCCGGCAGCAGAAGATCGAGATCCCCGGGGGTCAGGCCGTCGACGGCTACACGGTGAACGGCACGTCGCCGGGCCCCGAGATCCGCGCACGCCAGGGCGACCTCGTCGAGGTGACCTTCGTGAACGAGTCGGTCGCCGATGGCGCCACGCTGCACTGGCACGGCATCGACGTGCCCAATGCGGCCGACGGCGTCGCCGGCATCACGCAGGACGCGGTGCCGGTGGGTGGCCGCTTCGTCTACCGGTTCGAGGCGACGCAGGCCGGCACGTACTGGTACCACTCGCACCAGGTGTCGCACGTGCAGGTCGAGCGCGGGCTCCTCGGTGCGATCGTCATCGAGCCGTCGGATGCCGCGGGGCCGCTCGCAACCGACGCCGACGTCACCGCACTGCTGCACGTGTACGGCGGCCAGTACACGCTGAACGGTCGAGCGGCCGACGAGCGCGTCGACGCCGCACCCGGATCGACGGTGCGGGTCCGCGTGATCAACACCGACCAGGGCACCGCCTCGGTCTGGTCGGCGGCGCCGTTCCGCGTCGTCGCCACCGACGGGCACGAGGTGCACGAGCCGACGGACGTCGAGGGGCAGCGGTTGCTCGTGCCGGCCGGCGGGCGGGCGGATGTCGCGGTGCAGGCGCCCGCGCCCGGTGAGCCCGTGCGGCTGCACGTCGGCGGCGCACGCAGCGTCGTGATCGGCGATCTCGGGGCACCCGCTCCCGCTCCCGCTCGCCAACCCGCTGCGACGCTCGACCTGCTCGCGTACGGCGCGCCCGCCGCGCTCGACTTCGACCCGACAACGCCGGACCAGGTCTTCGACTACGTGATTGCACGCCGCTTCGGCCTCATCGACGGACGCCCCGGCAATTTCTGGACGATCAACGGGCGCATGTTCCCCGACGTGCCGATGTTCCACGTGCGCGAGGGCGACGTGGTCGTCATGCACCTCCGCAACGACTCGGGCGACGTGCACCCGATGCACCTGCACGGGCACCACGTCGTCGTGCTCTCCCGCGACGGGGTCGCGGCATCCGGAAGTCCCTGGATCGTCGACTCGCTCGACGTGCACCCGGGCGAGCGCTATGACGTCGCGTTCCTCGCCGACAACCCGGGAATCTGGAGCGACCACTGCCACACGCTCCCGCACGCCGTCGACGGGCTCATCGCCCATGTCATGTACGAGGGCGTGACCACGCCGTTCACGATCAACGGCGACGCGGGCAACCAGCCCGAGTGAGCGCGTCAGGCGTCGCCGGGACGGGCGCCCGAGAGCCCTTCGACCGCCGATTCGATGTCGCCCGCGTCGCGCTCGAGGTCCTCGACGTACAGGGTCCCGGCAACGATGAGGCCGTCGCGGACCTCGAACAGGGTGACGCCGCGCACGTCGAACGGCTGCCCGTCGGAACGGGTGCCCGTCCACGCCCACTCGCACCATTCCAGGTCGCCGTCCTGCGTCGACCGGACGAGCTCCGCTTGGAAGTCGGGTATGCCCGAGAACATCGCGCCCCAGTTCGCGCGCACCTGCTCCCTGCCCACGAAGGTCCGCCCGGGATGCGCAGGTTGCCGGCTGTCGTACTCAGGATGGAACAGGGCGACCATGGCATCGAGGTCGTGGGCGTTGATCGCCGTCACGAGCCGGTCGATGGCGGCATGCATCACGCGTCACCGCCCGTGCGCGGCGTCAGCCGGATCACGGGGATCTCGCGGTCGGTGATGCGCTCGTACTTCGCGAAGCCGTGGGCCGCGGCGGTGATCTGCGCCCACGCCGCGCCGCGCTCGGCCCCGTGCAACTGCTCGGGCACGACGTCGATGCGCTGGCCGGCGAACTCGATGCGGACCCGATCGGGGTGGGAACGGATGTTCCAGTACCACGCCGGGTTCTTCGCGGCGCCCGAGGCGGAGGCGACGATGTACCTCGCGTCACCGTCGGCGGGGAACCAGCGCACCGGGTTCATCCGCTCCTCGCCGGTCTTGCGCCCGACTGTGACGAGCACGACCTTCGTGCCGCTGCGGTCTCCCTTGCGGCGGATGCGGTCGACCATCATCCGGTTGCCCCACTTCTCGAGCCTGCTGTGGCCGGGCTGGCGGGCTCCGCGTGTTCCGTTGGGGGTGTCGAGGGCCATGGGTCGCCTCCTCGGTGTGCTCTCCCCAGTATCCCGCGGATCAGCGCGGGCGCACCGGCTGGCGCAGCACGGTGCGCAGCTTCTCGGGGGCGGTTCGGCGTGCGTCGCTGAGGTAGACCTCGTGGTGCGGGCCGTTGAAGGTGACGCCCTGCTGCGGCATCCACTCGTCGTGCAGGTGCGCGAGCGTCGGCGCCTCGTCGTCGTACGAGCCGACGTGCAGGATCTGGGCCGACGTGCCCTCGTGCAGGTGCAGCAGGCGGAGCCCGTCGAGTGCCGGGTTCACGTCGCCGCCGCCCTTCTTCGCCTTCGCGCGCGCCGCGTCGACGGCCGCGGCGACCGCCTCGTCGTCGATCCAGTCGGGCTGGGCGATGAGCATGGTCCAGTTCCACGAGGCCTTGTCGCGCGCCACGAACGCGGCGGCATCACCGGCCCACCAGAGTCCTTCGAGCGGCGCGACGACGAGGTCGCGGCCGTGCTCGCGCCTGCTCGCGAACTTCACCGCGTACGCGACGCCGAACAGCGCCTCGACCGCCTGCCGATAGGCGACTGCCTCGTTGGGGTCGCCGTGCCCGTCGACCGCGAGGTAGCGCATGGGCGGCACCTCGACGACGGCGAATCCCTTCGCGGACGGGGCGTACAGCTCGCGATGGGCGCGCTTGACGTCGTACTTCGCCTCGGCCGGTTCGGTCATACCCGGATCGTACGGGGGCGCCCCGACAGCGACGACCGGATGCCTCGGCCGGACGTCCCCCTTCCCACTGTCGGTGCCCGGCGATACGTTGGGCGACGGACCGAAGGGATGACGATGACCGACTCCACGCACCTCGACCGACTCCGATCCGACCTGCAGGGCACGCTCGTGCTCGTGGGCGATCCCGACTACGACACCGCTCGGCTGGCGTGGAACCTCGCCGTCGACCAGCGGCCCGCAGCGATCGCCACACCGGCAGACGTCGCCGAAGTACAGGCGATCGTTCGCGCGGCGCGCGAGGGAGGCTACGGCGTCACGACGCAGCCCAACGGACACGGGGCCGACGGCGACCTCTCGGGCGTCATCCTGATCCGGCCGTCGCGCTTCGACGAGATCACGGTCGACCTCGCGTCCCCGCTGCTGCGCGTCGGCGCCGGCGTCAACTGGGGCCGAGTGCTCGAGCGCCTCGACGGCACCGGCCACGTCGCCCTGGCCGGCTCGAACCCCGAGGTGAACGTGGTGGGGCTCGCGCTGAACGGCGGGCAGTCGATGTTCAGCCGCCGCTTCGGCCTCACCGCGCGCTCGATCATCGCCGTCGAGCTGGTGGATGCCGCGGGCGAGGTGCGACGCGTCACCGACGCCGACGACGCCGACCTCATCTGGGCGCTCCGCGGCGGAGGCGGGCTGTTCGGCGTGGTCACCGCCATCGAGCTGTCGCTGTATCCCGGCGAGTCGCTCTTCGGCGGCAGCCTCGCCTTCCCGGCGCGCAACGCCGTCGACGTGCTCACCGCCGCGTTCGAGCTGGCACGCGACATCCCCGAGCTCGGCCTCGACATCGGCATGGCCAGGTTCCCCGACCTGCCCATGCTGCCGCCGCCGCTGCGCGGCCAGACCCTCGCCACCGTGGCCCTCGTGCACATCGGCGACGAGGACACCGCCCGCTCCTACGCCGACCGGCTCATCGCGGTCGCCGAGCCGGTCGCGAACACGCTCACGCCGTTCACGATCGGCTCCCTCGCCGCCGTGGCCGCCGAGCCCGTCGACCCCATGCCGAGTGCCGACTTCGGCGGCTCGATCGACCGGCTCGACGAGGCGTTCGCGCGCCAGTTCGTCGACGCGTTCCTCGCCGGCGCCGACCTCGGCCTCATGCGGTGCAGCGTGCGCGCGCTCGGCGGTGCCATCGCGGATGAGCTCGGGGCCGAGTCCTCGGCGGTGGGCGCGGTGCACGCGGGCGGGTTCCTGAACTCGGGCGTGGTGCTGTTCGACCCGACTCTCGACCCCGGCCCCGCGCTGCAGCCGCTACGCGACCTCGTCGAGCGGCATCCGGGCGACCGCACCGTGCCGACCTTCCTCGGGCTCGGGACGACGCTCGCCGACGCCTACCCGGCCGACGTCGTCGACCGGCTCGCGGCGGTGAAGCAGCGAGTCGATCCCGACGGGATCTTCCGCAGCAACCGGCCGTTGACACGCGCCGCGGCGTGAGCCCGGACGGCGCAGCCGCACCGCTGGGCGGCGCATTCACCGAGACGGCACGGCTCGACGCGCCGGCTGCGCGGGTGTTCGCCGCGTTCCGGGACGAGCCCGTCCGTCGCAGGTGGTTCCGGCAGCCCGGCGACCGCGCACGTCAGACCTACGTGCTCGACTTCCGGGTGGGCGGCCGCGAGATCGCCACGACGGTCTTCGCCATGCCCGACCGGGAGGAGCACGTCGAGTACGCGTCGACCTTCTTCGACCTCGTGCCCGACGAGCGCATCGTGCTGAGCTACAGCGTGCGCATCGACGACGTGCTGCGGTGGGCGGCGCTTCGCACCATCGAATTCTCCGCCGATGGTGCCGGCACGCAGCTCGAGTGGACGGAGCAGTACCGCTTCTTCGCGCTCACCGACATCCCGGCTCACGACGTCGCGCACCTCGAAGGCAGCACCCGGCTGCAGCTGAACGGGCTGGCCGCCGTGCTGGCCGACACCGCGCCCGCGGCATCCGGTGCAGAATCTTCCCGGATGCCGTCACAACCGCCGGCGCCATCCGGTCTCAGCTGACAGGGGCGCATGCGGCCCCATCCGCCGACCGACAGGACACGACATGGATGCGAACCTCGACGACGCGCTCGCCGTCTTCACCGCCGTGCGACCGCGGCTGTTCGGGATCGCCTACCGCATGCTCGGCAGCGCGTCGGAGGCCGAGGACCTCGTGCAGGATGCCTGGCTGCGCTGGCAGGGCACCGACCGGTCGGTCGTGCAGGAGCCGGCCGCGTTCCTCGCCACGACGACGACGCGCCTCGCCATCAACGCGCTGCAGTCGGCGCGCGCCCGCCGCGAGACCTACATCGGTCCGTGGCTGCCCGAGCCGGTCGACACGAGCGCCGATCCCACCCTCGGCGCCGAACGTGCCGAGGCACTCGGCTTCGCCGTGCTGGTGATGCTGGAACGACTCACGCCCACGGAGCGGGCCGCGTACGTGCTGCGCGAGGCGTTCGCCTACCCCTACGACCAGATCTGCGAGATCGTGCAGGTCTCCGAACCCGCCGCCCGACAACTCGTGAGCCGCGCCCGCAAGCACCTCGCCGGCGAACGACGGCGCGAAGTGACCCAGGCCGAGCAGCGCCGGCTGCTCGACGCGTTCCTCGCGGCCGCGCGGACCGGCGACCTCGAGGAGCTCGAGCACCTGTTCGCCGAGGACGTCGTGTCCTACTCCGACGGCGGCGGCGTCGTGCGCGCCTCGAGGTTCCCGGTGGTCGGGCGCGAGCGGGTGGCGAAGTTCGTGCGCGCGTTCCACACCCATTTCTGGGAGGGCGTGACCGTCACCGCCGCCGAGACCAACGGCCAGCCCTCGGTGCTGCTCTCGAAGGAGGGCGTGACGTTCGCGGTGGTCAGCGTCGTCGCCGCGGCGCAGGGCATCGAGCAGGTGCTCTGGATGATGAACCCCGAGAAGCTCGCCGCGGTGAGCCCCCGTGCGTCATGACGTCTGCGCCGCCCGCCTCCGCTCCGCACTGCAGCAGGGCGACGACCTGGCGCTGGCGAGCGTGCTGAACCCCGAGATCCACCTGTGCATCGACGCCGGCGACGAGACCGGGGGCGAGGTGCGCGGCCGAGCCCGCGTCATCCGCGTGCTCAGGGAACGACTGGCGAACCGGCCGGATGCCGCGATCGAGGCCGCGCACGTGAACGGCGTCCCCGGGCTCGCGCTGCGGGGCGCCGACGGGCAGGTGCTCGGCGTGCTCTCCTTCGACCTCGGCGGGAGCACCATCGACCGGCTGTGGCTGACGACGTCGGCCGGCAAGCTCGCGCACTGGAACCGATGAACCGTCCGTCAGGGTCGATCTTCGGCTCATCCCGTCACAAATCGACAGGCCGGCCGGTCAGAGCTTGATGACGGCAGCGGAGACGCCGCAGCCCTGACGGAAGGCACCACTCATGAAGATCGTCGTCATCGGAGGCACCGGCCTCATCGGCTCCAAGGTCGTCGAGCACCTCGCCGAGCATGGTCACGAGGCCGTCCCGGCGTCGCCGAACTCGGGCGTGAACACCATCACGGGCGAGGGCCTCGCCGAGGTGCTCGCCGGCGCGAACGTCGTGGTGGACGTGTCGAACTCCCCGTCGTTCGCCGACGACGACGTGCTCGCGTTCTTCACCACGTCGACGAACAACCTGCTCGCCGCCGAGCGCGAGGCGGGCGTGACGCACCACGTCGCGCTCTCGGTCGTCGGGGCCGACCGCCTGCCGAGCAGCGGCTACCTGCGCGCGAAGGTCGCGCAGGAGCAGCTCATCGAGGAGTCGCGCCTGCCCTATTCGATCGTGCGTGCGACGCAGTTCTACGAGTTCGTCGGGCGCATCGCCGACGAGGCCACCGTCGACGGCACGGCGCGCCTCAGCACGGGGCTGATGCAGCCGATCGCGGCAGCGGATGTCTCGGCCGCCGTCGCGCGCGTCGCCGCGGGCGACCCCGTCAACGGTACCGTCGAGATCGGCGGCCCCGAGCGCGTCGCGCAGGACGAACTCGTGCGCACCGCGCTCGCGGCGAAGGAAGACCCGCGCACGGTCGTCGGCGACCCCGAGGCGCACTACTTCGGCACCCGGCTCGAGGGCACCGAGCTCGTTCCCGGCCCCGACGCGCAGCTGTCGACGACGACGTTCGCCGAGTGGCTGGCCGCGCAGCCGGCCGYGGTGCGGTAGGCCGCGAGGCAGTAGGGCCCCGTTGCAGTAGCCGWCAGCTGGGGTCGGGCTGCCGCCACCCGTCGGGTCCGTCGGAGCCCGCCGGGTACTCGTCGAGCGGCACCCGGCCCGCACGCCACGCGGCGAGCACGGGCTCCACGATGYGCCAGCACTCCTCGGCGACGTCACCCCTGATCGAGAGGGTCGGGTCGTCGCCGAGGATGCCCTTCAGCACCTCGCCGTAGGGCAGGAGCGCCCCCGGCACCTGCTGGGCGACGAGCGTGGTCTGCTCGAGGGCGAACGGATCGCCGCCGCCGTTCATGGTCAGGCCGATCTCGACCTCGCCGGAACTCAGGTCGAGCTCGATCCAGTCGGAGCGGGGCGTACCCTCGAGCCCCTCGATCGGGGCGGCGGGGCGGAACACCGCACGCGCGATCTTGCGCGCGCGCCCGAGGCCCTTCCCGGAACGGAGCAGGAACGGCACCCCGCGCCACCGGTCGGTGTCGATCCCGACGACGACCTGCGCGAGCGTCTCCGTGCCGCGCTGGGGATCGACGCCGGGCTCATCGGCGTACGCAGGCAGGGAGCGTCCCTCGATCTCCCCGGCGCCGTAGCGGGCCCGCCGGCTGGAGGCCACCGGATCGTCGTCCCAGACGGCGGTCCGGCGCAGCACCGCCGCGATCGCATCGCGGAGCTCCACCTCGTCGATCCGGTCGATCGGCTCCATGGCCACGAGCGCCAGCACCGCGAGCAGGTGGCTCTGGATCATGTCGACGAGCGCGCCGGAGCCGTCGTAGTACCCGGCGCGCCCCTCGAGGCCGAGCGTCTCGTCGTAGACGATCTCGACGCGCTCGATCGCGCCCCGGTGCCACACCGGCTCGATCATGCGGTTCGCGAAGCGCGTGCCGAGCAGGTTCAGCACGGTCGCCCGGCCGAGGAAGTGGTCGATGCGGAAGACCTGGCGCTCGGGCACGATGCGGGTGAGCAGCTCGTTGAGCTCGTGGGCGCTCTCGCGATCCGAGCCGAAGGGCTTCTCGAGGGCGAGCCGCAGCCCGTCGGGCACGTCGAGGTGCTCGAGCACGAGGCAGACCCGCGCGGTCACCGCGGGCGGGAGGGCGAAGTACACGACGGGTGCGTGCGAGCACGCGGCGAGCAGGCCGGCGAGCGCGTCCGCGTCGGTCGCGTCGGCCCGGACGTACCGCGTCGACTCGAGCAGCCGCGTGCGGCGAGGCTCGGGCACCGACTCGAGGGCACTGGCGACGAGGTCCCGCCACTCCTGCTCGGTGCGCTCGGTCAGCCCTGAGCCGATCACCTCGAGGTCCACCTCATGCGCCGCGAGGAGCGTGCCGAGCCCTGGCAGCAGCAGGCGCTTCGTGAGGTCGCCGTCGGCCCCGAGGATGAGCAGCGTCGCCGAATCCGTCATGCGTGCCTCCCGTGGGATGCGCGTCACACGAGGGCGCGCCTGCAGCAACGCTAAGCGCGATGCGGCCCGGCGCGCCACGCCGGCGGCGGGGTTGACACGGGCTCGTCAGCGGGTGATCGCCGCCTCCTCGTCGAGCCAGCCCAGCTTCTCGGGGTTCGCGACGGAGTAGAGGCGTGCGATCCGCCCGCCCTCGATGTCCATGCTGACCGCCCCGACCAGCTCCCCGGCGACCTCGACGCGCACGCCGGGCTGGCCGTTGACCCAGATCAGCCGCGCCGTGAACGGCCGGCCGAGCTTCGAGAGCCCGCCGACGAGGTACCGCGCCATCTTGTCAGCCCCGACGATCGGCCGGCGTGCGGCCCCGCGCACCAGTCCGCCGCCGTCGGCGACGGAGACCACGTCGGGAGCGAGCACGTCCATGAGCCCCTGCACGTCGCCCGAGCTGGCTGCCGCGATGAATCGCTCCACGACGGCCTCCTGCTCGGCGCGGTCCACGGTGACCCGTGGCCGGCGCGCGGCCACGTGGTCCTTCGCTCGGTGCGCGATCTGCCGCACCGCGGCGGGCGTCTTGTCGACCGCCCTGGCGATCTCGTCGTAGGGCACGTCGAACACCTCCCGCAGCACGAACACCGCGCGTTCGGTGGGCGCGAGCGTCTCGAGCACGGTCAGCATCGCCATCGACACGCTCTCGGCGAGCTCGACGTCGTCGGCGACATCCGGACTCGTGAGCAATGGCTCGGGCAGCCACTCGCCGACGTACTCCTCCCGGCGCCGCGACACGGTGCGCAGGTGGTTCAGGGCCTGGCGCGTCACGATCCGTACGAGGTAAGCGCGCGGTTCGCGCACCTCGGACCGGTCAACGTCCTTCCATCGCAGCCAGGACTCCTGCAGCACGTCCTCGGCGTCGGCCGCGGAACCGAGCAGCTCGTAGGCGACGGTGAAGAGCAGGCCGCGGTGCGTGACGAACGGGTCTTCGCTCATGCGGGCGAGCCTACTTCGGCCGAACGAGGGCCGATCGGGGGCAGGCCGCAGGTCGCGGCCAGCCCATCGGAGTGGATGCCGAGCGTGACGTTCATGCGGGTGGCCGTGTTCATGAGTCCAACCTTGGCGGTGAGCTCGATCAGCGCCGGGGCGCCCAGCTCCTCGAGCAGTTCGGCCGACATCGCGTCGGTGACGGCCGGCGGCGTCTGGCTCATGGCCTCGGCGTACGCCATGACCCGCCGCTCCGTGGGCGTGAACACGTCGGACTCGCGCCACCGCGGCACCTCCCGCGCCTTCGCCTCATCGAGGCCCTCGTCGTGCGCCTTGAAGTAATTGATATCGAGGCAGGCGTCGCAGCCGACCGCCGCCGCCGTGGCCATGCGCGCATACGACGACAGCTCGGGGTCGAGCTCGTGCCACGTGTCGGCCGTGCGGTTGAAGCCCATGAGGTCCTTGAGCACGGTGGGGTGGTTCCACATCACGCCGAGCGAGTCGGGGGTGCGACCGAACTTCCGGCGGGTCATCCGCTTCACCAGGGCGCCGAAGAGGCCGGTGATCTCGGCGGGCGGTACGCGCGTTGCGCTGGTCATGTCTCCTCCAGAGGTTCGTGCACGCGGTTCGTGCCGTCGACATGGAGACACCGGCCGCCCGCCGAATGTGACACCGGGGCCCAGAGTGGCAGACCCGCTAACCCCGCCTGAGCACGATGGCCGCCGGGAACCGGGCGACCACGGGCCGGAACCGCGGCTCCGCCAGGGCGGCGGCCTCGTCGGCGCCGACGATGCGGGGAGTCGTCGCCCGGTGGATCGTCCCCTTCCACTGGAGCACCGCTCCATCGTCGGCGACCACGTTGCGCGCCCAGTTCGTGCCGGTGCCCCACGGCAGCCCGATGAGGAACACGTCGTCGGCCACGGTGGGCACGAGGGCGATCGGGGTCGCATAGTACGTGCCGCTGCGTCGTCCGCGATGGTGGATGATGCCCCAGAGCGGCATCCATCGGCGTCCTGCGAGCGCCATCGCGAACGGCGCCGACATCCGCAGCGCCCATCGTGGCGGACCACCCGCCCGCCGCATCGGCTCGGCCATCAGGTCGCCGCCGCCCGAGTCCGCCCGCCGTCAGCTCGGCAGCTCGACGGTGTACGACACGATCTCGGTGACGCGCCCGTCGACGAAGTCGTAGATGTCGCACGAGGCCACGACCGAGACGTCGCCGTCGGCCTCGGTGTAGCGGGCGAGCGTGTCGACGACGACGCTGTCCTCGCCGACGACGCTCCGGAACCGCTGGAACTCCGTCGTCACGTCGGCGAGGTACTCGGCCGTCTTCTCGCACGTCTTCTTCACCGCCTTCCGGCCCATCACGGGGTCGGTGCCGACGAGCGTCCACACGATGTCATCGGCGAGGTGCGGCAGTGCGACCTCGAAGCGATGGCTGGAGAATGCGCGGGCGATCTGCTCGGTGGTGAGGTCGGTGTGCTCCATGTGCCGTGCCCTTTCGCGCGGCCTCCCGCGCCTCGCCGGTTTGCGGATGCGATCAGGCTCCTCCGGGCGACCGCCGTCGTCAAGGGCGCATCCGGGACCAACCGGAAGAATGGCGCGATCGGCGGCGTTGCCCTCAGCATGAGAGCGATCGCATATTCGCAGACCGGTGACTCGTCCGTCCTCGCCCTCGTGGAGCGAGAGCTCCCCGAGCCGGGCTCAGGCGAGGTGCGCGTCCGCATCGTCGTGTCGGGCGTGAACCCCACCGACTGGAAGGCCCGTGCCGGTGGCCGGCCCGGCACGCCGACCCCGTTCCCCGAGGTGGTGCCGAACCAGGACGGCTCGGGCGTCGTCGACGCGGTCGGCGCCGACGTGACCGGCCTCGAGGTCGGCGACCGGGTGTGGGTGCTCCTCGCCGCGCACGCCCGACCGACCGGCACCGCACAGGAGTACGCGGTGCTTCCCGCCGAGCGGGTCGTCAGGCTCCCGGATGCCGCGGGCTTCGACATCGGGGCCTCGCTCGGCGTTCCCGCCATCACCGCGCACCGCGCCCTCACCGTCGCCGACGGCGGCCCGACCCGGCTCGCACCGGGCGCCCTCGACGGACGCACGGTGCTCGTCGCCGGCGGAGCCGGTGCCGTCGGACACGCGGCGATCCAGCTCGCCCACTGGGCGGGGGCGCGCGTGATCACCACCGTGAGCTCGCCCGAGAAGGCCGCGCTCGCCACCGCGGCCGGCGCCCACCACGTCGTGAACTACCGCGTGGGCGACGCCGCCGAGGCGATCCGCGCCATCGCGCCCGACGGGGTCGACCAGGTCGTCGAGGTCTCCCCCGCGCGCAACGCGGAGCTGAACGCGCGCGTGCTCGCGAACCACGGCACCGTCGCGGTCTACGCGACGGACGGCGGCGCCGAGATGACGCTCGACGTGCGTCACCACTTCGCACTCAACGTGCGCTACCAGTTCCTGCTGCTCTACACGGTGGGCGACGCGGCACTGGCGGCGGCCGCCGAGGACCTCGACCGGGCGCTCGCCGACGGTGCGCTCGAGGTGGGCGAGGCGGCGGGACTGCCGCTCACGAGGTTCCCGCTCGAGCGCACCGCCGACGCGCACGACGCGGTCGAGGCCGGCACCGTCGGCAAGGTGCTCATCGACGTCACCGATGCCTGACCTCGGCCGGCGGTGAGCCCGCGATAGGCTCGCCGCCGTGCCCGCCGCGATCGCCCTGACCGTCATCCTCGCCCTGCTCGCCGTCTTCCAGCTCGCGCTCGTGCTCGGCGCGCCGCTCGGACGCTTCGCCTGGGGCGGCACCCATCGGGTGCTCCCCGCACGACTCCGCATCGGCAGCGCCGTGTCGATCGTGGTCTATGCGGTGATCGCCGTGCTCGCCCTCGACCGCGCGGGCGCGATCGACCTCGTGCCCGACATCGTGTCGACGGTCGGCATGTGGGTCGTCTTCGCCTACTTCGTGCTCGGCATCCCGCTCAACGCGATGTCGCGAAGCCGCCCCGAGCGGTACACGATGACGCCGGTCGTCGCGGTGCTCGCGGTGCTGAGCCTCATCGTGGCCCTGACCTGAGCGCTTCGTCGGTGGGTGCCGGAGGGTGATGCCGCCTGCGGCGACCGCCGCTCAGGCGTGCTGGTCGGGCTCGCCCTCCTCGGGCTCCACGGCCCACGACGGCGGCTCATCCTTGCCCGACTTCTCGGCCTTCTCCGCATCATCGGAGGTCGGCTGCACGGCGCCGGCCGCGTGGTGCACGGGCGCGTACACGGTGTAGAGCCGCAGCGGCACATCGCCCGTGTTCTCGACGTCGTGCCACGTGCCGGCGGGAACCTGGATGCTCCAGCCGTCGCTGACATCCTGCTGGAAGCTGAGGTCGTCCTTGGACGGGCCCATCTTGGCGCGCCCCCGCCCCGCGTCGACCCGCAGGAACTGGTCGGTCTCGGGGTGGGACTCGAGGCCGATCGACTCGCCGACCGGGATCGACATGAGCGTGACCTGCAGGTACTTGCCGGTCCAGGCGACGGTGCGATAGTTGGCGTTCTGCCTCGTCGCGGTCTCG
>NZ_JBFUCL010000039.1:0-17087 GCF_056405255.1 Agromyces sp. P1_H4
GGTAGAGGTAGGGCCGCGTCGTCAGCACGTCGGTGTCGGTGAAGGTCGGCTCGCTGACCGTCGCCACCTGCTCGAACGGGATGTGGGCCCGCGTCGAGCGGAACCCCTTCCACTGCACGGCGTCGCCGGCGTCGGCCCACGCGAGGGTGTCCGAGTTGCGGTCGAGCGCGGTCGTCGCGATGCCCGTGGGCACGGCAGGCAGGGGCACGCTCGCGGGGACGCGGTCTACGGTCACGCGGTCGGACTGGCGCGACGCGCGGTCGCCCTTGAGGGTGGCGACGGCGTAGTCGTAGCTCTCGCCGAGCTCGACGTCGGCGTCCTCGAAGGCGGGAGCCGCCCCGTCGGCGGGCGCGGGCACCGTGCCGATCTCGGCCAGGGTGCCGCCCGGCGCGGAGCGGAACACGGTGTAGCCCGTGGCATCCGGAACCGGCTGCCAGCCGAGCGTGATCGTCTCGTCCGTCGCGTCGACGGCGGATGCCGCGAGCCCCGCGGGTGCGGCCAGCGGCGTCTGCACACGGATGCCGTTGATGCGCCCGTCGCCACCCGTCACCCGGATGCTCAACTGCCCGTCGGCGACCTGGATCGCGGGGAAGTACGCCTCGTGCACGTTGCCGGTGGTGGTGCGCGGGCCTGCATAGGCGGTGCCCTCGATGTCGAAGTTCGTGCCGTTGCTGGCGATGAGGTCGCCGGCCCACGTCGTGACCTCGTAGGTGCCGTTCGGCACGTCGACGGCGAACGCCTGCGTGTTCCCGATCGTGAAGTCGCGCGCCATGAGGTCGTCGCCGCCGCGGTCGCGGAAGCCGTTCGAGGCAGGTGCGGTCGTGAAGCCGTAGCCCGCAGCGGCGGAGTAGGCGGTGCCGGGGTGGACGCCGATCCAGCCGGCTGCGACCGGCGTGGCCGGACCGCCGAAGTCGAAGGCGAGGTCGACGTCGGATTCGGCGGCCACGGCCGGGGCGGCGGTCAGGGCGGCGCCGGCGACGAGCGCGGCGCCGGCGAGCGCGGCGATGATCGGCCGCGCGCGGGCAGTTCGGACGTGTGGACCCACGTGGATCTCCTTCGATCGTGTGCTGTGCTGGTCGGCAGCGTCCGTGCTCGCCGCGGGCGACTCCATCGAGACAGACGCGGGAAAGCGCTTTCTCGATGAATCGTCTCAATCCTCACCCGCGAGGAGTCCGCGCGTCAAGCCCTGCACGCGATCGAAGGGCCGGCGGCTCGACGCGCTGTGTGCTCCTACGCGTCGACCACGTCGCTCGGGGGCGGCAGGAGCCGGGTGAGCTGCGCACCCGACGGGACGATGGACGGGTCGATCAGCCACACGACGGCCAGGCCGTTCACGAGCGCGAAGTAGTACGCGGCGAGCGCTCGCAGGTCGTCGTCGCCGAGTCCGGGAAGCTCCTCGGCGAGCAGCTCGGCGATGCCGTCGACCGCGCCTGACTGCGCGGCCCGCAGCCGCTCGGCGACCACCGGGATCCGGTCGATCTGGGCGAGGTTCTCCATGCTCGCGGCGAGGAGCTGCCGTTGGTCGCTGAACGCCGTGAGCGACGCATCCCAGATGCGTCCGAGCAGCTCGGCCTTCGGGGCGCCTCGCAGCGCGACATCCAGTGCGTCGCCGATCTGGATGCCGGTGCCGAGCAGCGCCTCGGACATGAGGGCCTCCTTGCTGCCGAAGTGGTAGCCGATCGCGGCCAGGCTCACGCCGGCCGCACCCGCGATGTCGCGCGCCGTGGTGCGGGCGTAGCCCTTCTCGATGATGCAGCGCCGTGCGCCGTCCAGCAGGTCCTCACGATTGCCCATGGGATCCATCATATCGGAGTTTGTACATTTGTATTAGACATACGTCTCATACGCCCGTACTATCAAGCTCAGCCGCAAACGCGGCGAACGGCTCCGAGGAGGAATCATGAAGGTGCTCATCTCCGGCGGCGGCATCGCCGGCCTGACCGCGGCCCACGCACTCAGCGACGGCGGACACGACGTGACGGTCGTCGAACTCGCCCCGGACCTGCGGCCGGGCGGGCAGCTCGTCGACCTGCGCGGTACCTCGCGCGAGGCGGCTGCACGCCTGGGCCTGCTCGAGGCGATCACCGCCGCGCAGCTCCCCCAGCGCGGCATGCGCTACGTCGACGACCGCGGCCGCACGCTCGCCGAGCTCGGCGTCGAGATGTTCGGCGGCCAGGGCCCGGTCGCCGACCTCGAGATCCTGCGCGGCGACCTCACCCGCGTGCTCTTCGAGATCGTCGCCGGGCGTGTCGACCTGCGATTCGGGGAGTCGATCGCGTCGCTCTCCCTCGATGACACGGGCGTCGACGTGGCGTTCGAGCATGGCGGCCCCGAGCGGTTCGACCTCGTGGTGGCCGCCGACGGCCTGCACTCGAAGGTGCGTCGTCTCGTGTGGGGGCCCGAGGCCGACTACGTGCGCTCGCTCGGCGGCGTGACCTCGTTCTTCGACGTGCCCGAGCCCGAGCCCCTCGACGGCTGGTCGCTCATGGACATCCTGCCGGGGCGCCGCATGGTGATGATCCGGCCGGATGCCGCACCCGGACGCTCGAAGGCGATCGTCACGTGGTTCGGCGAGCACGACCTCCCCGACCGCCGCGACGTCGAAGCCCAGAAGCAGCTCGTGCGCTCGGCCCTCGCCGACGGCGTGTGGCATCTGCCGGCGCTCTCGGCGGCACTCGACACCACGTCGGAGTTCTACTTCGACGCGCTCGTGCAGGTGCACATGCCCGAGCTCTCGCGCGGTCGCGTCGTGCTGCTCGGCGACGCCGGCTACTGCACCTCCCCGCTCAGCGGCCAGGGCACCGCGCTCGCGCTCATCGGCGCGTACCTCCTCGCGAGCGAGCTCGGCCGCCGCCCCGACGGCCAGGCCGTCGAGTCGCTGCAGGCGTACGAGCGCGAGATGGCGCCGCACATCGAGGCCGGACGCGAGCTGCCGCCCGGATCGGGCTCGTTCGCGACCCCGAAGTCGCGCCTCGGCATCCGGGTGCTGCACGGCTACATCCGCCTGTCGGCGCGCCGGCCGCTGCTCACGGTCGTCGAGAAGGCCATGAGCAGCCGGCACGACGTGCCGCTGCCCGCGTACGACGCCGTCGGGGTGTGACGACGGATGCCGCGCGATGGTGTCACTTCGGCACTTCGGCACTTCGGCACTTCGGCACTTCGGCACCGGTTTCGGGGAGGAGAAACTGTTTCGGCTCGAGTGACGCGCGCGCCCGCGGTCATTGCCGCCGCTGCAGCCGCGGAGTAGCGTTCGAGCTTTCGCCCGCCGACCCATTACAGAGCGAGACGACGGACAGCGCAGCCGGAGGAGGATCTCATGAAGGCCGTCATCGTGACCGAGCAGGGCCAGGGCGTGGAGGGCATGACCCTGACCGACCTCCCCCACCCGCACGCCGCCGAGAACGACGTCATCGTGCGCGTGCACGCTGCGGGATTCACGACCGGCGAACTCACCTGGCCCGCGACCTGGACCGACCGCGCCGGACGCGACCGCACGCCGAGCGTGCCGGGCCACGAACTCGCCGGGGTCGTGGCCGAGCTCGGCTACGGCACCACCGGGCTCACCGTCGGGCAGCGCGTGTTCGGGCTGGCGGATTGGACGCGCAACGGCGCGCTCGCCGAGTACACCGCGGTCGAGGCGCGGAACCTCGCTCCCCTGCCCGCGAACGTGGACTTCGTCACGGCGGCCGCCGTGCCCATCTCGGGACTCACGTCGTGGCAGGGGCTGTTCCAGCACGGCCGCCTGGAGACGGGACAGTCCGTGCTGATCCACGGGGCCGGTGGTGCGGTCGGTTCCATCGCCGTCCAGCTCGCACATGAGGTCGGCGCGCGGGTCATCGGAACCGGGCGCGCCGAGCACGAGGACTCGGTCCTCGCATTCGGTACCGACGAATTCGTCGACCTGGAGTCCGACCGGCTGGAGGCCTTCGACCCGGTCGACCTCGTGTTCGACGTCATCGGCGGCGAGGTCTTCGAGCGGTCCCTGGACGTCCTGCGACCCGGGGGGCGGATCATCACCATCGCGGCCCCGCCACCCCGTCAACCGGAGGACGGCCAGGCGATCTTCTTCGTCGTCGAGCCCGACCGAGCCCAGCTCGCCGAGTTGGCCCGGCGCCTGCAGGACGGGCGGCTGAAGCCCCTCGTCGGCGCCGTCCGATCGCTCGCCGACGCCGCAGAGGCGTTCGCGCCCGGCACTCGGGTGCGGGGTTCCACCATCATCGCCGTGGCGTGACCTCGCGCCCCTACCGCTGCGGCACCGGCGCCCACGCGCCGGTCGGCACGGCCGCAGGCGCGGCATCTGCCCCGAACCGGTCGAGACGGAACGACGTCAGCACCGGCGACGGCGATCCGGTGAGGATCTCCTCGGCGAGGAGCTCGCCGAGGATGAGCCCGAGCGTCGCGCCCGAGTGCGTGAAGACGGCGTACAGGCCGTCGACCGAGGGCACCGCGCCCACGACCGGCTCGCCGTCGCCCGGGATCGGCTTCAGGCCGGCGCCGACTCGCTGCGCGGTCAGCCGCGGGTTGGCCGCGAGCACCTTCGAGGCCTCGTCGAGCAGCCCCTGGACCGACTCCTCGGGTACCGTGAGCGCGCCGTCGTCACCGACGAYGATCGACTGCTCCGCCCAGTCGGCGTCGAGCACGAGCCGGCCGTCGGGCGTCGGGCGGATCGCGACGCGCGGCGTGTTCAGCACGGTCGTCACCTCGACGTCCACGGGGTCGGTGAAGAGCACGAACGCCGCGGGCGTGGCATCCGGAACCGTCACCCCGAGGGTCGCCAGGTGGGCCGGCACCGCGGGACCCGTCGCGAGCACGACCCGGTCGGCCGCGACCCGCGTGCCATCGCCGAGGACCACGCCGGTCGCCGAGCCGTCCTGCACGTTGACGCGGGCGTCGCCGGCGTGCTCGATCACGCGCGCGCCGTCGGCCATGGCCTCCTCGACCAGCGCCGCGATGAGGTCGGGCAGGCTCACCCAGCCCTCGCCGGGGTTGAAGATCGCGCCCTCGTCGGCGACCGCGTCGGGGTTCACGTCAGGCGCGATCGCGGCCACGTCGGCACGGTCGATCCAGACGGCGTCGTAGCCGCCGGCGCGTTCGAACCCGAAGGTCTCGCGGAAGCTCTCGCCCGGCGCGGCCCACTTCAGTGCGCCGTCGAACCGCAGGTACGCCCGGCTCTCGGGGTGGCGCACACTCCACGTGCGGTAGCGGTCCAGCGCGAGCAGGCGCAGGTAGTGGTACTCGGCCGAGCGGTCGCCCGACGAGTTCAGCCAGGCGATCGAGCGGCCGGATGCGCCGTCGGCGAGCGACCCGGCGGTGACGAGTGTCACCTGGGCGCCGCCTCTGGCGAGGTGCGCGGCGGTCGAGGCGCCGAGGATGCCCCCGCCGATGACGACGACGCGGGTGGACTGTGTGGTGGGCATGCTGATGGTTCTCTTCCTTGTCATGAAGTCAGGTCGTGTGACGGGCGTCAGGCGGTGACGGGCGTCAGGCGGTGACGGATGCCGCGGCGTGCGCGTGCTCGATCACCTCGAGCACCGCGACGGCGTCGGCCGGGTCGACCGGCAGCGGGCCGCCGTCGCGCAGGGCGACCGCGAGCAGTCGGTAGAACTCGCCGTAGTCGCCGCGCTTCGTCGGCACCGGGCGGGTGTCGCCGTCGGCGCCGAGCACGCCCCAGCGCGCCTCGGGCGTCTCACCGAACCCGGGATCGGTGGGCAGCGCGCCGGCGAGCAGCGACGGCTCCTGCACGTCGAGCCCCCAGGTCGCGTAGCCGGCGCGTGAGCCGAGCACGTGGAACCGCGGTCCGAAGAGGGGCGCGACGGCGCTCATCCACAGGTGCGAGGTGACGCCCGACGCGTGCTCGAGCGCGAGGAACACGTCGTCGTCGGCCGCGGCTTCGCGCCGGCGGCGGGCGAGCTCGACGTACAGGTCGGACACCGGCCCGAACAGCTGCATCGCCTGGTCGATGAGGTGCGTGCCGAGGTCGTAGAGGATGCCGCCGCCCTCGCGGGCCGTCGCCTCCGTCTTCCACGACGCGGCCGGCTCGGGCTGCCACCACTCGAACCGCGACTCGAAGCGGCGCACCTCGCCGAGCGCGCCCGCACCGACGAGCTCGCGCAGGGTGAGGAAGTCACCGTCCCACCGCCGGTTCTGGAACACGGTGAGGCGCCGGCCGAGGCGCTCGGCCTTCGCGATGAGTGCACGACCCTCCTCCGCGGTCACGGCGAACGGCTTGTCGACGACCACGTCGAGCCCGGCGTCGAGAGCCGAATCGGCGAGGGCGGCGTGCGTGCCGCTCGGCGAGCCGATCACCACGAGGTCGAGCTCGGCGGCATCCGCCCACAGCTCCTCGGGCGTCGCGACGACCCGGGCCAGCGGATGCCGCGCCGCGGCCGCCGCCCGCCGCGACGGGTCGCGCGTGACGATCACGTCGAGCGAGTAGTCGGGGCTCGCCGCGAGGAACGGCGCGTGGAAGATGCGGCCCGAGACGCCGAAGCCGATGACGGCCGCGCGGATCGGGCGGCGCGCGGCATCCGTCATCACAGCACCTCCGAGAGGAAGCGCTGCAGGCGGGGGCTCTGCGGACGGTCGAAGAGGTCGCCGGGCTTGCCGGACTCGACCACGCGACCCTCGTCCATGAAGACGACCTGATCGGCGACCTTGCGGGCGAAGCCCATCTCGTGGGTGACGACGAGCATGGTCATGCCGCGCTGTGCGAGGCCCGCCATGAGGTTCAGCACGCCCTTCACGAGCTCGGGGTCGAGGGCGCTCGTGGCCTCGTCGAAGAGCATGACCTCGGGCTCCATGGCGAGCGCCCGGGCGATCGCCACGCGCTGCTGCTGGCCGCCGGACAGGTCGCGGGGCCGGTGGTCGGCGCGCTCGGCGAGCCCCACCTCGTCGAGTCGCTCGCGGGCGATGCGCACCGACTCGGCCTTCGAAAGGCCCTTCACGTTGCGGAGGGCGAGTGCGACATTCTGCTCCGCCGTGTGGTCGGGGAAGAGGTTGAAGTGCTGGAAGACCAGGCCGATGCGCTTGCGCACGGCGTCGGGCTTCTGGGTCAGCACGCTCTCGCCGGCGAGTCGCACGTCGCCGGACTTCGGCTCGTGCAGGCGGTTCACGCCACGCAGCAGCGTCGACTTGCCCGAACCCGAGGGCCCGATGATGCAGGTCGTCGTGCCCGGCGCGACCGTGAGACTGACGTCGCGGAGCACGTCGATCTCGCCGTACGCCATGGTGAGGTCGATGAGCTCGAGGCTCGAGCCCGCGTAGAAGTGTCCATCGGTGACGGGCATCGGGGACGTGTAGGTCATGAGTTCTCTCCGTAGGTCAGCGTCGGAGTCGGGTTCTGCTCCTCGACCTCGTCGAGGCCGCTCTTCGGCGGCGCGGCCTTGCGCCGTCCGGTGCGGAAGCGGTTGTCGAAGTAGTTCACGAGGTGCGTGAGCGGAACGGTGATGGCCAGGTAGAACAGGCCGGCCGCGACGAGCGGCGACAGGTTGCCCGTCAGCACCGCGGCATCCTGCCCGACGCGGAACAGCTCGCGCTCGGACACCAGCAGCCCCAGGAAGTACACGAGGCTCGAGTCCTTCACGATGGCGATGAACTGGTTGACGAGGGCGGGGAGCACCCGGCGGACACCCTGCGGCACGACGACGAGCCGCATCGCCTTGCCGTAGCTCATGCCGAGGGCCCGGCAGGCCTCGAGCTGACCGCGGTCGACGCTCTGGATGCCGGCCCGGAAGATCTCCCCCATGTACGCGCTCGCGATGAGGCTGAGGGCCAGGATGCCCAGCGGGTACGGCGAGGGCCCGAAGATCTGCTGGCTGAACCGGGCGAAGCCCTGGCCGATGAGCAGGATCGTGAGGATCGCGGGCAGTCCGCGGAAGATGTCGGTGTAGATGCGCGCGGGGATCCGCAGCCACCGCGAGGGCGAGATGCCCATGATGGCGATGACCATGCCGAGGACGATGCCGATGACGGTCGCCCAGATCGAGATGACCAACGTGTTGACGAGTCCGACGGCGAACAGCTGCGGGAGCACCTGCAGCATCGCATCGAAGTCGAAGAAGGTCGTGATGATGTTGTCGAGCCAGTCCATGGTTCGCTTCCTTCAGAGGAGGGGTGGGGCGGTGCGGGCCGACCGGGCCGACGTGCGAGGCCGACGGCCGACCCGCACCGCGGGCCCGGCTACTGTGCCGGGGCTTCCGACTCGGTCGGAGCCGAGGTCTGCTCGGCCTTGGGGAGGTACTGCTCGGGCATCGGCGAGCCCGGGAACCACTTCTGGTAGAGCTCCTTCCACGTGCCGTCCTCCATGGCGGCGGCGAGCGCCTCGTCGAGTGCCGCCTTGAACTCGGTGTTCCCCTTCGCGATGGCGAACCCGGCGGGCGCGTCGAAGGAGGGGATGTCGATGGCGTTCTCGAGCCCGTACTGCGCCGAGTACTCCTTCGCCGCCTCGTAGTCGAGGAAGTGGGCGTCGATCGCGCCGCTGTTCACGGCCGAGATGGCGGCGTTGTTGTCGGGGAAGCGCACGAGCTCCGTGTCGGTGAAGTGCTTCACCGCGTACGCCTCCTGCAGGGTGCCCTGCACGACGCCGAGCCGCTTGCCGGCCAGGTCGTCCTCGTCGGAGATGTTCGCGTCGGGGCTCGACATCACGGTGAGGTAGCCCGCGAGGTAGCCGTCGGAGAAGTCGACGGTCTGCTTGCGCTCATCGGTGATGCCGATGGCGGCGACGCCGACGTCGAACTGGCCGTTGGCGACCGCGGAGAGCAGGCCCGAGAAGTCCTGGCCGGTGAACACGACGTCGTCGATGCCGATACGGTCGGCGACATCTGTGAAGAGCTCGACGTCGAACCCCGTGAATTCGCCGTTCTCGTCGGTGAACGTGTAGGGCTTCGCGTCGCCGAGGCTCGCGACCCGGATCTGGCCCGGGGTGATGAGGTGGTAGGGGTTGTCCTCGGCGGACGCGCCGCCCGTGCTCGCGCCGGCCGAGGAGCAGGCGGCGAGGGCGAGGGCGGCCGCCGCGGCCGCGGCGGCGATGCCGGCCCGGCGGAAGGTGGTGCGGTTGATCACGATGATCCTCTCGTTGCGGTGATTGTCGTGCGGTGCTGCGGTTGCGGGTATCCCGTTGCGGCCTGGCGGCTTCGCGTGCTGCGAATCACGGCCGTGTGGATCTGATCTTGTTGAGACCGGTCTCAATCCGGTAGGTTGAGACCGGTCTCAATGCGTTTTCTGGGACAGTACGCGACGATTCCCGCTCGCGTCAACACTTTTCTCACTTTTGCTGGAGGAGCGGTGGGCGAACCCCCCAACGGCCACGGCCAGGCGAACGGCAACGGCCGACGCGAGGTGACCGTGAGCGACGTCGCGGCCGCGGCCAAGGTCTCCAAGGCCACGGCCGCACGCGCGCTCGGCGACTACGGCGCGGTCAGCGAGGCCGTGCGCGACCGCGTGCAGGCGGCCGCGGAACAGCTCGGCTACCGCCCCAATGCGCTGGCCCGCACCATGAGCACCGGCCGCTCGAACACGCTCGGCATCGTCGTCGGCGACATCGAGAACCCGTTCTTCGCCCAGGCCACGCGGGGGGCGGCGGATGTCGCGAACGCCGCCGGATTCGACCTGATCCTCTCGAACTCCGACGAGGAGGCCGAGACCGAGGAGAAGGCCATCGGCGTGCAACTGGCCAAGCGCGTGGACGGGCTGCTCGTCGCGCCCGCGTCATCCGTCGACCTCGACAACCTGCGCACGATCATCGACGCCGGCCGCCCCCTCGTGCTCTTCGACCGGGCCGCGCCCGACCTCGAGGTCGACACCGTCATCGCCGACAACCATCGCGGCGCCGCACAGCTCACGGGCCTGCTCACCGCGGCCGGCCACCGTCGCATCGCGTTCATCTCGACCATCCGCCACCCCGGCGGCTACCGTCGCGGCGACGCGCTCGGCTCGTCCTCGGTCGCCGACCGCGTGCAGGGCTTCATCGAGACGCTCGACGGCGCCGGCGTGCCCGACCCCGAGTCATTCGTGCACCTGAACGCCCGGCAGGAGGGCGTCGAGCCGCTCGCCCGGCGCCTCCTCGAGGACCGCGACCGCGGCATCACCGCCATCGTCGCCTCCGACAGCCTCATCGCGCTCGGAGTCTTCCGTGCCGCCCGAGCCCTCGGCCGCAGCATCCCTCACGACCTGTCGCTCGTCGCGTTCGACGACGCCGACTGGACGGCGGTGACGACGCCCGCGGTCACGGTGATGGCGCAGCCCATCCACGAGATCGGTGCCGAGGCGGCGCGCCTGCTCATCCGGCGCATCGGCGGCGACGGCGGGCCCGTCGTCACCCGCACGCTGCCCCAGCACCTCATCGAGCGGGACTCGGTGGCGCCGCCGGCGCAGCGCTGAGCGGATGCCGCGAGCCCGCGCCCGCGGCATCCGCTCGGCTCAGGTGAGGTCACCCGCGCACGGGCTCAGTGCTCGACGTCGAAGACCGACTTCACCACGCCGTTCGAGTAGGCCTCGTGCTCGACGAGCTTGAGCGTGCCCTGCTCGTGCCCGCTGAAGAGGCGCTTGCCCTCGCCGAGCACGACGGGGAAGACGAGCAGGTGATAGCGGTCTACGAGGCCGGCCTCGCCCAGCGCCTTCGCGAGCGTCGGGCTGCCGTGCACGAGGATGTTGCCGCCGTCGCCCTGCTTGAGCTCAGCCACCTCGTCGAGCGATCGCAGCACCGAGGTGTTGTTCCACTCGGGATCGCTGAGCGTGGTCGAGACGACGTACTTGGGCATGGCGTTGTAGTCCTCGAATTCCGCCATCTTCGGCCAGACCGGCGCGAACTCGTCGTAACTCTGGCGGCCGATGAGCATCGCGCCCGCCTCGACCTGCTCGCGGCCCTTGATCTCGTAGGCGTCCGCGACGAACGGCACCTCCTTGAAGGTCCAGCCGGCCCGCGGGTGCTCGCCGCCGCCGGGCGAGTCGACGACGCCGTCGAGGGTGATGAACTCGGTGACGATGAGGGTGCGCATGATGGTTCCTTCGCTGATCGTTCGAGGCGGGCGGTCCGCCTCTCATTCTGGACGTCGAACGGATGCCGCGGCAGATCGACATCGCCGGGAAACTCGTCTCGGCCGGGGTCGCGTCCGCGGGCGTAGCGTGGAATCATGCGACCCGACCCCGAGCAGGACGAGCCTCGCCACGGCGGAGAGCTCGACGGGGCCGTGTGCTGGTTGGCCGCGACCTGCGCCGAGTGCGGCGCGCTCATCGAGGGCGGCACCTGCTGGAACTGCGGTGCCCGGCGCACCGTGGACGGAGAGACCGGAGGACTGACGTGACGGATCGCTCGGCCGAGCTCACGACGATGCTCGGCATCGACCACCCCATCGTGCTCGGCCCCTTCGGCGGGCTGTCGTCGGTCGAACTCACCGCGGCGGTGAGCGGGCTCGGCGGGCTCGGCTCGTTCGGCCTCTACGGGTTCGACGCGGGCCGAATCGGCGAGGCCGCGGCGGCGATCCGTGCGGCGACGAGCCGACCGTTCAACCTCAACGTGTGGCTGCCCATCGAGGCGGATGCCGCGGCCGACGCACCGCTCGCACCTGGTGGGTTCGCGGCGGCGGTCGGCGCACTGCGCCCGTACTTCGACGAGGTCGGCCTGCCCGTGCCGACGGAGCCGCCGGCCGCGTACCTCCCGTCGTTCGAGGAGCAGTGGGCCGCCGTGCTCGAGGCACGCCCTGCGGTGGCGAGCTTCGTGTTCGGCGTGCCGCCCGCCGAGGTGGTCGAGCGCGCGCGGGCGCGCGGCATCCGTCTCGTGGGCACGGCGACGTCGGTCGACGAGGCGGTCGCCCTCGAGACGAGCGGCGTGGACGCGATCGTGGCGACCGGGCTCGAGGCCGGCGGGCACCGGGTGTCGTTCCTGCGTCCGGCCGAGCAGTCGCTCATCGGGTCGATCTCACTGATCCCGCAGGTGGCCGACGCGGTGTCCGTGCCGGTCATCGCGGCGGGCGGCATCGCGGATCGGCGGGGCGTCGCCGCGGCCATCGCCCTCGGCGCAGCCGGCGTGCAGGTGGGCACGGCGTTCCTCCGCACGCGGCAGTCGGCCACGAACGACGCGCACCGTGCGGCGATCGGCAGCACCGCGGCCCATGAGACGGTGCTCACCCGCGCGATGAGCGGTCGGCTCGCCCGGGGAGCGCGCAACCGGGTCGTGCGCGAGATCGAGGCATCCGGCACCATCGCGCCGTTCCCGGTGCAGAACTGGCTGACGGGCAAGTTCCGCGCTGAGGCCGTGCGCCAGGGGCGGGGCGACCTGCAGTCGCTGTGGATGGGCCAGTCGGCGCCGCTCGCGAAGCACGACGACGTGCGTGCGGTCTTCGAGGAGCTCGTGGCCGGGCTTCCCGACTGACGCGCACAGGGGCGGTCGGCGGTCGAGCGTCAGCCGTCGCGCGCCTCCTCGAGGCGCGTGCTGTCGCGCCCCCACCACGTCGTCACGTCGACGCCGTGCTGCTCGGCGTCGGCGAGCGTCCACCACTCGGGCGCGTTCGAGTCGTCGGCGAGGCGACCACCGGCGGCGAGCGCAGCCGCGATGCGGGCCTCGACCTGGTCGTGGGGCACGCACACGTCGACGTGGATGCGGCCGCGGCCGGGGGCGACCCGGTCTTCGGGCTGGAGGAAGAACGACGAGTTGCGCCGCAGCGGGTCGACGAGATGCGTGTCGTTCGGCCGCACGTAGCCGAGCACCGCGGCCCAGAACGGGGATACCTCGGCCGACGGCGGCGAGGCGACGGCGGTCTGCACGACCTGCAGCACCGACGGGTCGGCCTCGAGGCCGAGGTCGCCCGCCGCCTCCGAGATACGACGCGCCAGGTCGACATCGTGTTCGCTGAGGTCCCGGATGCCGCGGGTGATGAGCTTCACCGCGACGCCCTCGCGGCGCAGGTCGACGTCGGGGTCGTGCCGGGTGGGCGCCACCAGCTCGGCGATCGTGGCGACGAGGGCGGCGCCCTGCGCGTACGACGTCGCCCGGAAGAACGCGTGCGCGCCCCAGAACAGCACCCGCCAGTCGTCGACGCCCGCGGCCGCGTGGAACTGCTCGGGAGTGATCGGCTCGGCGTCCATGACCCCATGGTGTCGGGCACCGCCGACACGGGCAAGAACCAGCCGACTACGTCGCCCGCTCGGCGCCCGTCTGCTCGGCCGACGTCGACTCGGCGCCCGTCTGCTCCGCCGCGGCGGCCTCGGCCCCTTCGGCGACGACGGCGTCGTGCCGCTTCCGCGTGACCAGGTAGGAGCCGGCGAGCACGAGCGCGAACCCGACGATGGTCCAGATCGTGACCCGCTCGCCGAGCACCACCACGCCGGCGATGATCGCGACCGCCGGGTTGACGTAGGTGATCGTGGTCGCCTTGACCGGCCCGATCTCGGCGACGAGGCCGACCATGAGCAGGAACGCGAGTGCGCTGCAGACCACCGCGAGCACGATGACCGACACGATGACCGCCGTGGACGGCACCTCGGTCGGCCACCCGCCGGTGAACAGCACGAACGGGACGTACACGACGGCGGTTGCCGCGAGCGACACGGCGACGACGCCGACGCCCGGCAAATCGGACATCCACCGCGACAGGATCGCCGGACCGAGCGCGTAGCCGACCACCACGACCGCCATCTGTGCGACGGCGATGAGGTCGGATCCGGCCATGTCGAGGCCGACGAGGGCCGCGACGCCGAGCATGCCGAGGGCGATGCCGAGCCAGTTGACGCGCGAGAGCCGCTCGGGGCGCCCCATCAGGAACGCGATCGCCACGCCGGCGAGCGGCACCGTGGCGAGCAGCAGGCCCGCGGTCGACGACGGCAGGTGCTGCTCGGCCGAGCTGAGGAAGTACCACGGGAGGATGATCTCGACGATCGTGTAGGCGAGCATCGGCTTCCACCGACGCACCACCGACCAGACCTCGCGGCGGAAGAACGCCAGCGGCAGCAGCAGTACTGCGGCCAGCGCCGACCGCCCGAGGACCACCATGCCGGGATCGAGCTCGCTCACCGCGACCTTGATGAACAGGTAGGGGATGCCCCACGCGATGCCGAGCGCGACGAAGAGGATCAGCCCACGACGAGTCACCAGCTCATTCTGGCGGCTGCCGCCGACAGCGGCCGACCTGCGCCTGCCGACTGCGCGCGAAATCCCGCCAACCGCACGGCCGGGCGTCGGGGACGACGCAGCGGATGCCGCGACGCTGCCGCCGCGGCATCCGCTTATCGCGCCCGATCAGCCCTGTGCGAGCAGCTCCAGCGTGTCGATCACGCGGTTCGAGAAACCCCATTCGTTGTCGTACCAGGCGACGACCTTGACGTGCTTGCCGTCGACGCGGGTGAGCGCGGCGTCGAAGATCGACGAGGCCGGGTTCCCCGTGATGTCCGACGACACCAGCGGGTCCTCGGAGTACTCGAGGATGCCGGCGAGCGGCCCCTCGGCCGCCGCGCGGTAAGCGGCGAGCACCTCATCGACGGTGACGTCGCGGGCGACCGTCGTGTTGAGCTCGACGATCGAGCCGACGGGCACGGGCACGCGGATCGAGTCGCCCGACAGCTTGCCGTCGAGGCCCGGCAGGACGAGGCCGATGGCCTTCGCGGCGCCGGTCGTGGTCGGCACGATGTTCACGCCGGCGGCGCGAGCGCGACGCGGGTCGCGGTGCGGGCCGTCCTGCAGGTTCTGCTCCTGCGTGTAGGCGTGCACGGTCGTCATGAACCCGTGCTCGATGCCGGCCAGGTCGTCGAGCACCTTGGCGAGCGGGGCGAGCGCGTTCGTGGTGCACGAGGCGTTCGAGATGATCGTGTGGGCGGATGCGTCATACGCCTCGGTGTTCACGCCGTAGGCGAGGGTGACGTCGGCGCCGTCGGCCGGTGCGCTCACCAGCACCTTCTTGGCCCCCGCGTCGAGGTGCGCCGACGCGGCCTGCTTCGACGTGAACCGGCCCGTCGACTCGAGCACGATATCGACCTCGAGCTCGGCCCACGGCAGGTTCGCGGGGTCGCGCTCGGCGAGCACCTTGATGCGGCGACCATCGACGACGAGCGTGTCGCCGTCGACCTCGACGGGGCGGCCGAGCCGGCCGCCGGTGCTGTCGAAGCGCAGCAGCTGTGCGAGCGCCTTGGGGTCGGTGAGGTCGTTCACGGCGACGACCTCGAGGTCGGAGTCGCGCTCGAGGAGGGCGCGGAGCACGTTGCGGCCGATGCGGCCGAATCCGTTGACGGCGATGCGAGTCATGAAGGGTGGATCCTTTCGTTCCCCTCCACCATCGTCGTTCGGCTGCTTGCGGGCGAGTGGCTGGAACGACAGCGTGCGCAAGCTTCGCGCCATGCCTGCGCCGCCCTGCGGCGGCATCCGCTCAGCGCGACACGGGCACGAGCGTCACGTCGCGCAGCACCCCGGCGTCGGCGAGCGCCGTCATCATCGTGCACATCGGCTGCCGGCGCCGGTCGGTCGGCGAGCCGGGATTGAGCAGTCGGATGCCATGGGGCGTCGTCGTGTCCCACGGGATGTGGCTGTGCCCGAACACGAGCACGTCCATCCCGTCGGATGCATCGGGGCCGGCGTACGCGGCATCCATGCGCGCCTCGCGGCCACCCGCGGCGCCCGTCTCGTGCACGACGCCGAACCGCACGCCGCCCGCCTCGAACCGGCCGAACTCGCCCAGCCGCCTGTGCAGCTCGGGCCCGTCGTTGTTGCCGGCCACGCCCACGAGCCGCGCGGCCCGCGCCTCGATCGCGTCGAGCGTGGCGACGTCCACCCAGTCGCCCGCGTGCACCACGACCTCGGCGTCGTCGATCGCGCGCCACACGTCGTCGGGCAGCCGCCGGGCCCGAGCGGGCACGTGGGTGTCGGAGATGAGGAGGAGCCGCGTCGCCACCGTCCCATCATGGCGCGCCGGCGGCATCCGGAGCAGTGTCCGACGATCAGGCCGCGGGCCGGTCGGGGCCGCCCAGCAGGAGCTTGATCGACTCGAGGTTCGCCTCCGACGAGGTGAGCAACGCGCGGATCTCGTCGAGCGTGGTCCCGTCTGCGGCATTCGCAGCCGCACCAGCCTCAGCATCAGTCCCCGATGCGGGCGCTGGCTCGTCGGCATCCTCCTTCCGCGGAGCCAGGAACAGGTTCGCCAGGTAGCCGGTGAAGGTGCCGAAGATGCCCACGCCCACGATGATGATGACGACGCCGGCGATCCGGCCGGGGTTGGTGGTCGGGTAGTAGTCGCCGTAGCCGACGGTCGAGATGGTGACCAGCGTGTACCAGAGCGCATCGGACGCGGTGGTGATGTTCGCGCCGGGGGCGTGCTCCTCGAGGAAGAGCATCGTGAGGCTGCCGAACTGGAGCACGAGCACGCCCATGAGGAGCAGCGCATACAGCGCGCTCCCGGCCCGATCCTTCACCAGCGTGCGCCAGATGGTGCGCGGTCCGACCTGGCGCATGAGGCGGACGACGCGGACCACGCGGAACAGGCGCAGGACCTTGAACTGCGGGAACGGCAGGCTGGCGAGGAGGTCGGCCCACCCGAAGTGCCGGAAGAAGTACCCGCTGCGACTCGGCGCGGTCGCGAGGCGATAGGTGAAGTCCACGAGGAAGATGCCGCTGAACAGCACGTTCATGACCCAGATCACGGTCGTCAGCGCCTCGTCGTCGACGGCGTACATGAGCACCAGGTTGACGATCGACAGGATCGACAGCACGCCGATGAAGATCTCGTATCCGGTGCTCTTCAGTTCGCTCCGCGCCGCCTTGGCCATGCGTGGATTGTGGCACGCCGCACCCGTGCGGCCCGTCCGCCACGACGGCGCACAGCGGAGCGGGTGCGAATCACCCCGACTCCCCCGGCTGCACGAACGTGTGCCGGTATTCGCTCGGCGAGGTGCCGAGGATGCGGTGGAAGTGCAGCCGCAGGTTCGCGCCCGTGCCGAGGCCGACGCGGTCGGCGATCTGCTCGATGCCGAGGTCGGTGCGCTCGAGCAGCTCGCGGGCGAGGTCGACGCGGGCGCGCAGGATCCACTGCATGGGGGTGGAGCCCGTGTCCTCGAGGAAGCGTCGCGAGAACGTGCGCGGCGACACATTCGCGTGCCGCGCGAGGTCGGCG
>NZ_JBFUCL010000040.1:0-16911 GCF_056405255.1 Agromyces sp. P1_H4
TGCTGCCGGTGCCGCTGGTGCCGGTGCCGCCCGCGGCCATCTCGCTCATGGTCGGACCGCCGTGCGCATCCGCATCGCTCCTCGCGGTCGTGCCGGTCGTCTCGCTCATGCGCGACCCCCAGCCGTCTGGGCGCGGACCTGGCGCCGGGCCTGGGCCCAGGCCTTCTCGCGGGCCTTGATGACCTTCGGGTTCGTCCAGAACGCCTCGCTCGCCGCCGAGTACTCCCGCAGCCGCGGTGCGAACCGCCGGCCGAGCGCGGCCACGATGCTGACGACCCCGAGGATGATCATGGTCGTTCGGATCTGCCGTGGCATGTCGCCCCTCTCCGCCGTCGACGGGCTCGACGGCTCCTGGGGCCAGCATGCGAGGGCCGCCCGGCGCGGTCGAGCCGATTGACAGCCCCGAACGCGGCGAGTAGAACCCGTCCCGCTCAGGCCAGTCCGGCCCGCTCGGTGAGCACCGTCCTCAACGTGTCGCGCGTCGCCTCGAGGCCGCGGTGCACCTCTTCGAAGCTCGTGGACAGTGGCGAGAGGCCGAGCCGCAGGCCGCCGGGGTCGCGGTAGTCGGGGATGACGTCCTGCTGCCAGAGCCGCGCGGTCACCTCCCGCATCGCGGGGTGGTTGAGCGTCACGTGCCCGCCGCGCTCCTCGGGGTCGAGCGGTGAGGCGAGCGTGACGCCGAGCGGGCCGAGCCACTCGTCGGCGACCGTGATGGCGAACGAGGTGAGGGCGACCGACTTCGCGCGCACCGCCGGCATGCCGGCCTCCTCGATCATCGCGAGGGTCTCCTCCATGGCGATCATGCCGACGATGGGCGGGGTACCGCTGATGAAGCGACGGATGCCGGTGGCGGGCGTGTACACGGGACCCATCCTGAACACGTCGGCCGTGCCCATCCAGCCCTGGATCGGCTGGCTCAGGACACCCTGCAGGTCGTCGCGCACGTAGGCGAAGGCCGGGGATCCCGGACCGCCGTTCAGGTACTTGTACGTGCAGCCGACGGCGAGGTCGAAGCCCCAGAGGTCGGATTCGATCGGCACCGATCCGGCCGAGTGGCACAGGTCCCAGAGGATGAGCGCGCCGGCGTCGTGCGCGATGCGCGTGAGCTCGGGCGCGTCGGCGAGGTAGGCCGAGCGGTAGGCGACGTGGCTGAGCACGACGAGTGCCGTCTCGGGGCCGGCCGCCTCGGCGAGCTGCTCGGGCGTCACGCCCGACGCGGGGTCGACCTCGATCCAGCGCAGCCGCATGCCCCGCTCGGCCGCGATGCCCTCGAGCACGTAGCGGTCGGTCGGGAAGTTGTCGCTGTCGACGATGATCTCGCGGCGCGCGGGATCGCGGGCGAGCTGCGCGTCGACGGCGGCGCGGCAGAGCTTGTAGAGGAGCACGGTCGTGGAGTCGCCGATCACGGTCTGCCCGGGCTTGGCCTCGATGACGGCGCGGCCGATGCGGTCGCCGATCTCGAACGGCAGCTGCATCCATGACTCGTCCCAGCCGCGAATGAGCCGGCCGCCCCAGTCCTCGCGCAGGAAGCGCTCGACGCGTTCGATCGCCGACACCGGCGGGCGGCCGAGCGAGTTGCCGTCGAAGTAGACGAGGTCGGTGTCGGTGCCGGCGAAGCGCTTGCGGTAGTGGGCGAGGCCGTCGGCGCGGTCCATGCGGCGGGCGTACGCGAGATGCGGGTCGAGGGTCACAGGAGCTCCAGGTCTTCGGTGGGCACGACGCACGCGGTCGCGAGCCACTCAGGCAGGTCGTGGATGGTCGAGGGCGGCGCCCCGGGCACGAAGGTCGCGATGCCCTCGGCGCGGGCCTCGCGCGGCCAGGGGTCGGTGATCGCGGCGATCACGTGGGCGGCGTCGAGCCCGGCGGATGCCAGCAGGGCGAGCTCGGCCGGGTTCACGCCGAGCGGCTGGTCGCCGTTGCCGAGGTCGGTGCCGTAGAGCACCCGGCCGCCGGCTGCGGCGAAGCGGCGAAGGTTGTCGGCGGCCCGCTCGGCGTCGGGCGTCGCCTCGCCGTAGCCGGCGACGTAGAGCGTCGAGATCCAGCGTTGTCCCATCGCGACGGCCCGCGCGATCAGCTCGTCGTCGACGACCTCGGTGAAGGGCGTGTGCGCCAGTGTGTCTACCCCGGCGTCGACGGCGAGCCGGGTCATCCCGTCGCCCTCGACGTGGGCGACGACGGGCAGGCGGAGCCGACGGGCGGCCGCGACGATCGCGTCGAGCGTCGGCCGGTCGAACACCGGTCCCGCGGCCGCGTTGAGGGCCACCTTGATGACGGATGCCCCGAACGCGTGCTGCTCGCTCACCGCCGTCTCGGCGGCCGACGGCAGCGCCGACCGTCCGTCGCCGTGCTCCGCCGGGATCTCGCGCGCGCAGCCGGGCGAGGCCCACGCCCGCCCCACCGGATACCCGCCGGGAGGGGTGAGGAACGCCCCGGCGAAGTCGGCCCGTGGCAGGCCGCCGCGGTGACGCCGCGCGGCGACCAGGTCGGGCGGCGCGCCGAGGTCGACGAAGCCGGCGATCGCCGTGTCGGCCAAGGCGTGCTCGCCGATGATCATCAGGTGCACGTGGTGGTCGACGAGCGGCGGCAGCATCGTGCCCGTCTGGCCGGGGTGGTCGCCGTTCAGCGAACGACGCACCGCCGACGCAAGTGGGCCCAGGTCGAGCACGGCCTCGGTGCGGGTGTCATCGGGTCGTGGCATCCGTCAACCAGGGATCTCCGTGCGCACGGCGTACAGCTCGGGGAAGAACGTGAGCTCGAGGGCGCGGCGCAGGAAGGGCGCGCCGCTCGATCCACCCGTGCCGGTCTTCGACCCGATGATGCGCTCGACGGTCTTCAGGTGCCGGAACCGCCAGAGCTGGAAGTTGTCCTCGAGGTCGACGAGCTCCTCGCACGTCTCGTAGGCGGCCCAGTGCTCCTCGGGGTTCGCGTAGATCGCGGCGAACACGGGCACCAGCTCGGGCTGGAACGTCCACGCGAGTGTCACGTCCCGCTCCAGGATCGCCGCGGGGATCGGGTACCCGGCGCGGGCGAGCAGCCGGAGGAACTCGTCGTAGATGCTGGGCGAGTCGAGCGCGTGGCGCAGGATGGCGCTCGCCGCGGCATCCGACTCGAAGACCTGCATCATCTTCGCGTTCTTGTTGCCGAGCACGAACTCGACCGCGCGGTACTGGTAGGACTGGAACCCGCTCGCGTTGCCGAGCACGCCGCGGAACTGCCCGTACTCGGTGGGCGTGAGCGTCGCGAGCACCGACCACTGCTCGGTGAGCGTGCGCTGGATGTGCTTGACCCGGGCGACGCACTTGAGGGCCGGGGCGAGCTCGTCGGCCCGCAGCAGGTCGCGCGCGGTCTCGAGCTCGTGCAGCACGAGCTTCAGCCACAGCTCGGTGGTCTGGTGCTGGATGATGAACAGCAGCTCGTCGTGGTGCTCGGGCCGCGAGATAGGCCGCTGCGCCGAGAGCAGCGTGGGCAGGTCGAGGTACCCGCCGTAGCTCATGCGGTCGCTGAAGTCGGTGACGACGGATGCCTCGATGCGGCGGGTGTTCGCCGCGACGGGCTGCTCGGGTTCGGCGTTCTCGGCGGATTCGGCCACGCAGCCAGCCTAGCCGCGCGCCTGCGCCCCGATCGTCCCGGATGGGACGAGCGAGGCGCAGTGAGGGGTGGATGCGGGACGGATGCCGCGACTGCGCGTCAGCGCGTCGTGCCGGCGCCGACGTCGGCGCCGCCACGTCCGCGGAGCACCAGCGCGATCACCGCGGCGACGACGGCGAGCCCGGCCGCGCCGAGGTACACGAGCGAGAACCCGCCGGCGAGGGCCGCCTCGGTCGTGGCGCCATCGGCGGCGAGTGACTCGGTGCGGGAGGCGGCGAGCGTGGCGAGCACCGCCATGCCCAGCGCGCCGCCGACCTGCTGGCTCGTGTTGACGAGTCCGCCGGCGAGGCCGGCTTCGCCGCCCTCGACCCCGTGCACGGCGAGCTGCGTCGCGGTGACGAAGGCGCCGCCGAGTCCGATGCCGATGAGCAGGGTCGGGCCGAGCACGTGCACGAGGAAGACGGCGCCGGCCGGCGCGGCGGCGAGCCAGCCCAGCCCGCCCGCGAACACCAGCAGCGAGACAGCAAGGGTCGGGCGCACGCCGAACCGGGCGACGAGGGGCGGCACGGCCCCGGCGACGACCACGAGCGCGATCGCGAGCGGCAGCTGGGTGAGCCCGGCGCCGAGGGAGTCGAGGTGCATGACCTCCTGCAGGTACACCGAGAGGGCGAAGAAGAGCGCCACCATCGCGCCGCCGAGCAGGAGCATCACGACGTTGCCCGCGCTGACCGAGCGGTTCGCGAAGGTCGACAGCGGCAGGAGCGGCTCCGCCGCGCGTCGTTCGACGACCACGAAGGCGGCACCGAGCACGATCGCCGCACCCAGCAGGCCGAGCACCACGGGGTTCGCGAAGCCGAGCTGCTCGGCGCTCGTGAGGCCTGCGACGAGGGCGACGAGCGCCCCGGTGACGGTCGCGGCGCCGGCGAGGTCGAGTCGCATGCCTGCGCCCGGCTGGTCGCGGCGGATGAGGAACGGGATGGCGACGAGCACGATGACGCCCACCGGCAGGTTCACGAAGAACACGGCCTGCCAGCCGAAGGCGGCGGTGAGCACGCCGCCGAGCAGCACTCCGGCAGCGCTGCCGGCGCCGGCGACGGCGCCCCAGATGCCGAGCGCCCGAGCCCGGTCGCGGGTCGACTTGAAGAGGCGGGTGACGAGGGCGAGCGACGCCGGGGCGAGCAATGCGGCGGACGCCCCCTGCAGCGCGCGGGCGGTGAGGAGCATCTCTCCCGACACCGCCAGGCCGGCGAGGGCGGATGCGGCGATGAACGATCCGGTGCCGATCAGGAAGATGCGGCGGTGCCCGAACCGGTCGGCCAGGCGGCCGCCGAACAGGAGCAGGCTGCCGAACGGCAGCACGTAAGCCGTGATCACCCAGGCGAGCGCGCCCGGGCCGAGCCCGAGGTCGGCGCCGAGAGTGGGAATGGCGATGTTCACGATCGAGGCGTCGAGCACCACGAGGAACTGGGCGAGGGCGAGCGCGGCGAGCGCCCACCAGCGCCGGGAGAGCGGTGCGGTCGGTGCAGCGGGCGCCGATCCGGTGGGCGTCGGGGCAGTGGAGACGGAGACGGGAGTCATGAGCGTTGTTCCTCTTCTGCGCGGTCGTTGTCGCGCGGCGGGTGAGTGAGTGGTCAGTCACTTGGCAGGCCAATGAATCGCCGACCGAGGCGGCCGGCGGCGGCGTCAGGGCACGAGGCCCGACGGTCTCACGAGTCGCCTCCTTCCGTGATCTCGGCGGGCGTGACGGCGCCGAACTCGGGGTGACGGATGCCGAGCGCGAGCGTGCGAGCCCAGGGCTCGGGTGCGTCGTCGAGGTCGAGCGTCACGACGAGGTGGCAGAGCTGCCCGAATGCGATGAAGCGCTGCACCGCGGCATCCGAGGCACCGGATCGCGTGGCGGCGAACTCGGTGACCCGGGCGTAGCCGCGGCGCAGGGCCGCGCCGATCTCGGGCACCTCGGCGGCCGACTGCGCGTGCACCTGCAGCATGAGGAGCGACCGATCGGCGATGAGCTCTGCGTAGGCGAGGCCCATCGCGTCGAGCACGCCCTCGGGAGTGTGGTCGGACGTCGCCTGCGCGCCGCGGCCGAGGGCGTCGACCACGTCGTCGAAGCAGGCGTCGAGCGCTCCGACGAAGAGCTGCTCCTTGCTCGGGAAGAGCTTGAAGACGTAGGCCGACGAGATGCCCGCCTCGCGCGCGACATCCGCGACGGTGGTGCCGCGGTAGCCCGTCCGCGCGAACGCGGCCACGGCTGCACTCGTGACGAGGGGGCGCCGTTCGTCGGCGGTGGAGAGCTTCGTGCGCATATGAGTGACTGTACACTCACTCAGCTCGGTGCGCAAGGAGGTAGACCGACACGTGCGAGATCGAGTCCGCCGTGAAGGCGGATCCCGCCCAGTCGGCATGGCGGGTCTCGAGCTCGAAGCCGGCGAGGCGTGCCATCAGGTCGAGCTCCGATGGCCAGATGTACCGGTGCGGACTGCGCTCGACGCGCGCCTCGCGGCCGTCTCCGAAGTGGAAGTGGTGCGAAACGACGCGCTGCTCGAGCACGTCGATGGTGTCGAGGCCGATGTAGCCCGGCTCGACCGCGAACACGGAGGCGCGCTGTCCCGGCGGCAGCACGCGCAGCTGCGGCACCCACAGCTCGATGACGAACCGGCCACCCGGCGACAGGTGGCGCGCCGCGTTCCGGAAGCACTCGACCTGCTCGTCCTGCGTCAGCAGGTTCGAGATCGTGTTGAAGACGAGGTAGACGAGGGTGTGCTCGCCCGGCACGCGGACCGTCGTCATGTCGCCTTGCATCACGTGAACGGTGTCGTCGTCGGCCTTCTCGCGGAGTCGCTCGATCATCGCGGTGGAGAGCTCGATGCCGGCCACGCGGATGCCGCGGTCGGCGAGTGGGATCGCCACGCGACCCGTGCCCACCGCGAACTCCACGACCGTGCCGCCCTCGGCCAGCGCTGCGAGGCGGTCGACCGCCGGATCGAGCACCTCAGGTGCGAACATTCCCACGCCGGGTGTGTCGTAGCGGCGCGCCGTGTCGGCATCCCAGATCTCGTCCTGGTCCATTCCGACATCATGCCAGCGCGCGGAGCGGGCGCGGCGGGCAGCCCCGCCGGTCAGACCGGCCCATCGCCCGCCGCGCCGCATCCCTCTCCCCCAAGAGGAGCCGACTCCGAACCGCAAGGAAACGGAGTTGACTCTCCGAATGATAGCCCACCCAGGGCGTACAGTGAACTCGTGAACCCGACGGCGTCGCCGCGTCGCGACGCGCGACGCAACCACGAACGACTCCTCGCCGAGGCCCGGATCCTCTTCTCGGAGCGCGGCATCGACGCCCCGCTCGACGAGCTGGCCACCCGGGCCGGCGTCGGCGCGGGCACCGTCTACCGGCACTTCCCCAACCGCGATGCCCTCATCCGCGAGCTCTACGACACGGCCATCGGCGAGCTGCACGACTTCGCGCCCGAGATCCTCGGCGCCGAGACCGGATGGCGCTCGATCGAGCTCTGGCTGGAGCGGCTCGGCTCGTGGGTGGCCGAATCGCCGTACCTGCCCGGTGTGATGCGGCGCGTCGCCGAACTCGACCCCGGCCATCAGCCCGGCGCGGAGTTCGCCGACGTGATCGACGGGATCGTCGCACGGGCCAAGGCGGAGGGCGCGCTGCGCCCCGACGTCACCGCAGTCGACATCAGCGTGCTCGTCGACATGCTCGGCTCGGTCGGACAGTACGGCGGCGCCTACCTGCCCTACTGGCGCCGGCAGCTCGCCGTGGTGCTCGACGGCCTGCGCGCGCGTCCCGACCTCACGCCGTTGCCGGGCGACGGCCAGGCGTTCGGCGAGTTCCACGAGATGTCGCACGCGAAGGGTCCGCGCTCGGCGCCTCGCGAGTGACCCGCGGCCCGACGCACTTCCTGCCTGCGCCGACCCTTCTCCTGCGCGTCTTGGCGGATATATGATCCGCCACCCCGAGTGATCCGCGCGAACCGCGGCGCGCGCGATCGTATATCCGCTGATGCGTGCACTTCGGGCGCGCGGGTCGCGTGCGCGTGCGCGTGCGCGTGCGGGTGCTGGTGCGGGGCCAGGGGGCCTCAGGCGCCGGATGCCGCGGCGGCCCGCACCTCGACGAGGTTCGCCCACGGGTCGTCGAAGGCGAGCACGCGACCGTCGTGGCGCACCGGGACGCCGTAGTGCGTCATCCGCTCGCCGAGCTCGCCGAGGTCGTCGCCGCCGGGGACGACGATCTCGACCTTCCCGAGCCCGAGCGCGAAGCCACGTCGGCCGGCGCCGGCGCTGTTCCACGTGTTCATCGCCATGTGGTGGTGGTAGCCGCCGGCTGAGACGAACAGCGCCCCCGGCCATCCGTCGGCGGTGGTCTCGAAGCCCAGCCGGTGCACGTAGAACTCGCGAGCGCTCGGGATGTCTCCGACCGAGAGATGCACGTGCCCCACGACGGCGTCGCCGACGCCCAGGCCGGATGCCGCGGCATCCGCTGCCCCCTCGGTGAGGTGGTCGCGCAGATACGCGTTGGGGTCGAGGAAGATCGTGGCCATCTCGATCTGCCCGTGGGTCCAGCTCCACGTGGAGCGGTCGCGGTCGAAGTAGAGCTCGACGCCGTTGCCCTCGGGGTCGGTGAAGTAGAAGGCCTCGCTCACGAGGTGGTCGGCGCTGCCCGTGAAGGTGCCGAGGTACTTGGAGGCGACGGAGAAGATCGCGGTGGCGAGCGCCTCGCGGGTGTCGAAGAGGATCGCGGTGTGGAACAGACCGGCCTCCCGCGGCGAAGCGTGCCGCAGCTCCGGCGCGTGCTGCAGGATCACCACCGGCGTGGTGCCCCGACCGAGCACGGCGACGGGGCCGTCATGGCTCAGGAGTTCGAGGGTCACGCCGTCGCGGTAGTAGCGGATCATGCCGTCGAGGTCGCCCACGCGCAGCGTCACGGCACCCATGCCGGTGTCGGCCGCGAGGAGTCCGGCGTTCGGCGCCGCGCCATTGGTTGTAGTCACAACTAATGATAACCCCGTGTTCGCGAGGCATATTCCGCCAGGTCACGGTGCGAGCCTTGTCGCCCCCTGCCTCACGCTCCTATCGTGGACGCATCGCCGCTCCCGGGGGCAGTCGACTGGGGAGCGCTCAACGAGGGGACGACTCATGGGAATGGACAACCTGGCGCTGTACGTGGCGACCTACGACACCGCCGACGCGGCCACCGAGGACTACAAGTCGCTGAAGGCGGYCGAATCCGACTCCGATCTCGAGGTCGTGTCGTCGGTCGTGATGCACCACGACGACGAAGGGCGGGTCAGCGTCGACGAGCACGGCACCGGACAGGTTGCGAAGGGCGCGTGGATCGGCGGCGCCGCCGGACTCGTGCTCGGCCTCTTCGCTCCTCCCCTGCTGGCGGCGACTGCCGTCGGCGCGGGCGTGGGCGCGATCGCCGGCAAGATCGCGAAGAAGCGCGACGAGAAGAAGGTCGGCCTCGAGCTCGAGGAGTACCTGCCGAAGGGCTCCTCCGCGATCATCGCCGTGATCGACGACCGCTACCTCGACCGCATCGACGCGGCCCTGGGCAAGGCCGTCAAGAAGGTGAACAAGGCCATCGACCGCGACGACTACGAGGAGCTCCAGAAGGCCATCAACGAGGGCGGCGACAAGATCGCCAAGGCCATCGCCTCCTAGCCCGACCGGATGTCGCGCCGGCGGCCTCGGTCGCCGGCGCGATCCGCTCGCACTCCACCAGCCAGACGCCGTCCACCCGGCGCAGGCCGAGCACCGTCTCGAAGCGCACGGTTCGCCGCCGTGACAGCGGTCCAGTCACGAGCGCATCGAGGCTGCGGCAGAACGCGAGGTCGCCGGCGACGCTCACGGTGAGGTCGAGCACGCGGTGGTCGATGGGATCCGGGAAGCGGCGGAACCAGGCGCGGATCCACGCGACCCGCCGTGCCTCGTCGGCGAACGGGCTCAGGGGCGGTGCCACGCCGAACGTCACCGCGTCGGGCGCGTAGCGCGACGCCAGGTACTCGGCGTCACGGGAACGGATCGCCGCCGCGCGCTTGCTCACGAGCCAGGCGACCTCGGCGGAGTCCACGGCCGATTCAGTGAGTTCCGGCGTCGTTCGCATGGGGCCTCCCCTGGCGCCCGGGTGGCGCCGTCACAGGGACGACGAACGGATGCCGCCGAGAACGACACTCCGTGCGATGCGCCGCGGCCGTCGCCGGCTCAGCCTCGGGCGGTGAGGCGCTCGAGCAGCTCGCGGTAGCGGCCCGCCGTCTGCTCCACGATCTCGCGCGGGAGCGTCGGCGGCGCCTCGAACGCGGCCTGGTCCCAGTTGACCGTCAGCCAGTCGCGCACGATCTGCTTGTCGAAGCTCGCCATGCGCTGCTCGGGCGTCGCGCCGGACTCGTACGCCGCCGCATCCCAGTACCGGCTCGAGTCGCTCGTGAGCACTTCGTCGGCGAGGGTCACGATGCCGGTGTCGCGATCGGCGCCGAACTCGAACTTCGTGTCGGCGAGGATCAGCCCCCGCGCCTCGGCGACGGCAGACGCGCGCTCGAAGATCTCGATCGACAGCTCGCGCAGCTGTGCCGCGACGGTCTCGCCGACGATCTCGGCCGTGCGCTCGTACGAGATGTTCTCGTCGTGCGAGCCCATGGGCGCCTTCCAGGCAGGGGTGAAGAGCGGCTCGGGCAGGCGGTCGCCGTTCGAGAGCCCCTCGGGCAGTGGGATGCCGCCGATCGCGCCCGTCGCCTGGTACTCCTTCCACCCGCCGCCGGTGATGAAGCCGCGCACGACGCACTCGATGGGGAACATGTCGAGCGTGCGGCAGAGCGTCGCGCGGTCGGCCACCTCGTCGGGGATCGCCGGCACCTGCAGGCGGTCGTCCTCGGCATAGGCGAGGTGGTTCGGCACGTCGGGCAGCTGGTCGAACCACCAGCGCGTGAGCGAGGTGAGCATGGCGCCCTTGCCGGGGATCGCGGGCTCGAGCACCCGGTCGTAGGCGCTCACGCGGTCACTGGCCACGACCAGCACCACCCGCGAGGCGCGCAGCGGGTCGCCGGTCCAGGAGTCGTCGTCGTCCATCGCGGCCGTCGGTACGTAGAGGTCGCGCACCTTGCCCGAGTAGACATGCGTCCAGCCCGGCAGTTCCATCGCGTCGTCCATGCGTTCGGCTCCTTCACTGTGCGGCGCGCGAGGGGCGCGCCGCGGTCACTCCGCGACGCGCGCGGCGATGTCGGTGCGGTACTGGCCGCCCTCGAGGCGCAGATGTCCGAGCGCCTCGTAGGCACGGCGTCGGGCATCGGCGAAGTCCGATCCGACGGCGACGACGTTGAGCACCCGGCCGCCCGTGGCGACGAGCGGCGCCGACCCCGTGTCGTCCGTTGCGCCGATCGCCGTGGCGGCGTGGGCCACGTGCACTCCCGCCACGGATGCCGCGGCGTCGAGTCCCTCGATCACGCGGCCGGTCTCAGGGGCCTCGGGATACCCCTCGCTCGCGAGCACGACCGTGACCGCGGCATCCGCCCGGAACTCGGGTCGGGGCAGCTCGCCGAGCCCGCCCGTGGCCGCCGCGAACAGCAGGCCCGACAGCGGCGTCGCGAGACGCGGCAGCACGACCTGCGTCTCGGGGTCGCCGAAGCGGGCGTTGAACTCGATGACGCGGATGCCGCGGGGCGTGAGGATAAGGCCCGCGTAGAGCAACCCGATGAACGGGGTCTGCTCGACCGCGAGCTGCTTCACGGTGGGCAGCGCGATGGTCTCGATGACCTCGTCGACGAAGGCCTGCTCGCTGCCGAAGTCGTTCGCCAGCCACGGCAGCGGCGAGTAGGCGCCCATGCCGCCCGTGTTCGGTCCCTGGTCGCCGTCGCGCAGGCGCTTGTAGTCCTGCGCGGGGGAGAGCGGCAGCACGTTGGTGCCGTCGGCCAGGAAGAAGAGGGACACCTCCTGGCCGTCGAGGAACTCCTCGACGAGCACGGGTCCCTGCTGCAGGTAGTGGGTGGCGTGCGCGAGCGCGGCGTCGCGGTCGGTGGTGACGAGCACGCCCTTGCCGGCCGCGAGGCCGTCGGCCTTCACCACGTAGGGCTCGCCGAACTCGTCGAGCGTCGCCTGCACGTCGGCGAGCGTGTCGGCGAGGCGGGCGCGGCCGGTCGGGACGCCCGCCGACTCCATGATGCGCTTGGCGAACGTCTTCGAGCCCTCGAGTGCCGCGGCCGCCTTGCCCGGACCGAACACGGCGATGCCGCGAGTGCGCAGTGCGTCGGCGACGCCCGCGACGAGCGGGGCCTCGGGCCCGATCACGACGAGCTCGATGTCGTTGTCGATCGCGTAGTCGGCGACGATGACGGGGTCGGTCGGGTCGAGCGCGATGGTGGTCACGCTGCCCCGGCCCGACGAGGTGGCGGATGCCGCGATGCCGGCGTTGCCCGGAGCGGCGATGAGCTCGTGACCGGCCTCCTCGTCGAGGAGCGCGAGGATGATGGCGTGCTCGCGCGCGCCCGAGCCGAGGACGAGGATTCTCACCGGTTCAGGCTACCCGATGGGGCTCGGGCGCCTCGGGCCCGGGGCGCCCCGTGACGGCGCGACGGACGGGGCGCCTGACGGTGCCGTGCGGGAGGATGGGGGCATGGCACGAGCACGGATCGACGACGACCTCGGACGCGCGGCACTGACCACGATGCTGGCCATCGCCGAGGCGAACGGCATCGACCAGGCCGACGGGCCCGCGCTCGCGGCATCCGTCGACCGCTCGACCCTCGCGCTCGTCGTGCGCTACACCCTGCAGCTGCTGGCCGAGCAGGCGCCCGGCGGCACGGTCGAGGTGCGCGTGCCCCCCTATGCGGCGGTGCAGTGCGTCGAGGGTCCGAAGCACACCCGGGGCACGCCTCCGAACGTGATCGAGACGGATGCCGGCACCTGGATCGCGCTCGCCAGGGGCACGCTCTCGTGGGCCGACGCCAAGGCGTCGGGGCGGGTGCACGCCTCGGGGCAGCGGGCCGACCTGACGGGTCATCTCCCGGTGCTTCCGGCGTAGCGGCACCAAGGGCGCCGCCGAGCGCAGGCCGGCGGGCGGGCCGAGCGGCATCCGCCGGATGGGACAATGGAGGGGTGAGCGACCCTCAGAACCTTCCGCAGCCGTACGAGCCCGAGCGTGACCCCGAGACCGGGGCCGCACCCGAGGCCGACGCTGCACCCGCCCGGCGCGTGGAGCACATGGAGATCGACGAGCCCACCGAGACCGAGGTCACCGATGACGTCGTGACCGTGCGGCGCGCCCCCCGGTATGGACGGTTCATCACGCTCGGCGCGCTCCTCGGTGCCGTGGTCGCGCTCATCCTCACGTTCGCCTTCTCGGGCCAGCCGGTCGACGGGGTGGCGTCCCCCGGCTTCGACAAGGGCCAGGTGTTCGGCTTCCTGCTGCTGGGCTGCGCGGCGATCGGCGCGATGCTGGGCGCCCTGGTCGCCCTCGTGATCGACCGTGCCTCCGCCAGGAAGGCGAAGTCGGTGACGGCGCTGCACGAGTCGACCTACCGCGCGGACGACTAGTCGCACGTTCGGGACTGGCGCGCGTCCTGTGCCGGGCATATAGTAAGCGTACTTAGTAGATCGGGGCGCGTGATGTGGACGACGACGTATGAGGCCTCGACCTCGGCCGATGCCGGGGCCGTCTGGGCGGCATTGGCCGCCTTGCATTCCGGCACGAGGCTGGGCCCCGGCTCCGACGACTTCGAGCTGCACGGTCCGCTCGCCGTCGGAACGCGGCTGACCGTGACGCCCCAGGGGCAGGACGCGATGGAGTCGGTGATCACCGAACTCGAGCCCGAGCGCGTCTACGCCGACCAGACGGTGTTCGGCGGACTCGTGCTGACGTTCCGTCATCGGCTCGCTCCGGCGCCCGGCGGAGGCACGGCGGTCTCGCACACCCTCGAGATCACCGGCGACGACGCGGACGCGGCCGGGCCGGAGCTCGGACCGCAGATCAGCGGCGACTTCCCCGACGCGATGGCCGAGCTCCTCGCCGCCGCCGAGCAGCGGGCCGCGTGACGCACGAGCTGCAGACGGAGTTCCCGGATGCGTCCGACAGCCCCGGGCTGGCGCTCTGGCGGGTCACCCACAGTTGGCAGCGGGCGATCCGCGACGCCCTCGAGCCGTTCGAGCTCACCCATATGCAATTCGTGCTGCTCGCTTCGCTGACGTGGATCGACCGTTCCTCTCCAGTGACGCAGCGCGAGCTCGCCGACCACGTCGGCATCGACATCATGATGACGTCGCAGGTGCTGCGTGCGCTCGAGGGCAAGGGGCTGGTCGAGCGTGCACGGCATCCCTCCGACGGACGCGCCTTCGCGCTCGAGCCCACGGCGACGGGGATCGCGCTGGCCAACCGGGCGAACGCCGCCGTCGAGCGCGCCGACCGGGCCTACTTCGCGCCGCTCGGCGCCTCGGTCGCTGGCTTCACGAGACAGCTGAACGCCCTCGACCGCCCCCACGCCCGGCCGCACGAGACCGGTCGCTAGCGCCGGAGGCTGAGCACGGCGTCGGCGAACTCGCGCGGCGCCTCCTGCGGCAGGTCGTGGCCGATGCCGGGAAGCTCGCGGAACGCGTAGGCGCCCGTGAACCGCTCGCGGTCGCTCTCGCCGCCGGGCCCGCCGACGCCGTCGGCTCCGCTCTCGAGCACGACGGTCGGCACCGTGATGGGCGGCTGGGCGGAGGCCGCCGCCTCGAGGTCGGCGTAGCGCGGATCGCCCTCGGTGAGCCCGTACCGGTGCCGGTAGGAGTGGATCACGACATCGACGAAGTCGGGGTTGTCGAGACTGGGCGCGCTCGCGGCGAACGCCGCCGACGCGCCGGCCCACTCGGGCGACCACGTCGTCCACAGCAGCTCGCAGAGTTCGCGCCGGTACCGTTCGAGCCCGCGACGCCCGCGCTCGGAATGGAAGTAATACTGGTACCAGTACGTGCGCTCCCACTCGGGCAGGGCCGGCTCCTGGCCGAAGCCGGCGCCGAACAGGTTGTAGCCGCCGACCGTGACGAGGCCGCCGACGCGGTCGGGGTGCACTGCCGCGACGATGCACGACGCGCGGCCGCCCCAGTCGTAGCCGCCGACGATCGGCCGGTCGACGCCGAGCGCGTCGATCAGGTCGAGGAGGTCCTGGGCGAGCGCCGCCTGTTCGCCCGAACGCATCGTCGCGGCATCCGTGAACCGGGTCGGGCCGTACCCGCGCAGGTAGGGCGCGATCACGCGCATGCCGGATGCCGCGAGCAGGTCGGCGACCTCGTCGTAGGCCCGCACGTCGTAGGGGAACCCGTGCGAGAGCACCGCGACCGGCCCGTCGGGCGGACCCGCCTCCTCGTAGGCGATCTCGAGCATCGGGGTGCGCGCGCTGCCGCGGCGAGTGAATCCCATGCGGCCAGTGTGGCGCACGCCACCGACGTCATGCCCGGCTCGGCCGCGCCGCGCCGCGACGCGATGGCCGATGACACGGCGCCCGCGGCATCCGCTCAGCTGAGCTGGGTCTTCTCCACCCACTCGAGGTACTCCTCGGTGACCGTGCCAGTGACGTACTCGCCGGTGAAGCACGACAGGTCGAGCTGCTCGATCGAGGTGCCCTGGGTGATCGCGGCCTGCAGGTCGGCGACCTCCTGGTAGATCATGTGGTCGGCGTTGAGCTCGCGGGCGATCTCGGGGATCTTGCGGCCGTGCGCCACCAGCTCCTGCCGGCTCGGCATGTTGATGCCGTAGACGTGCGGGTAGCGCACCGGGGGAGCCGCCGAGGTGAAGGTGACCTTGTTGGCGCCGGCGGCGCGGGCCATCTCGACGATCTCCTTCGAGGTCGTGCCGCGCACGATCGAGTCGTCGACGATGAGGATGTTCTTGCCCTTGAACTCGGTGCCCATGGCGTTGAGCTTCTGGCGCACCGAGCGGCGGCGCTGCGCCTGCCCCGGCATGATGAAGGTGCGGCCGACGTAGCGGTTCTTGTAGAACCCCTCGCGGTACTCGATGCCGAGCTTCTGGGCGACCTGCATCGCCGCGGGTCGCGACGAGTCGGGGATGGGCATGACGACGTCGATGTCGCCCTTGTCCATGTGGGTCTCGATGGTGGTCGCGAGCCGGTCGCCCATGCGCAGGCGCGCCTCGTACACCGAGATGCCGTTCATGACGGAGTCGGGGCGGGCGAGGTAGACGTACTCGAACGAGCACGGCACGAGCCGGGGGTTCTTCGCGCACTGGCGCGAGATCATCCGCCCGTCGAGGGTGATGAAGATCGCCTCGCCCGGCAGCACGTCGCGCACGATCTCGTAGTCGCCGTTCTCGAGCACGAGCGATTCGGAGGCCACGATCCACTCGTCCTTGCCGGCCTCGGTCACGCGCTTGCCGAGGATGAGCGGGCGGATGCCGTAGGGGTCGCGGAACGCGAGCAGGCCGTAGCCCGCGATGAGCGAGATGACCGCGTAGGAGCCCTCGACGCGCTCGTGCACCTGCTCGACGGCGGCGAACACCTGGTCGGGGTCGAGGTCGAGCCCGGTGATCTGCCCCTGCAGCTCGGTCGCGAGCACGTTGAGCAGCATCTCGGTGTCGCTCGTGGAGTTCACGTGGCGGCGGTCGATGTTGAACAGGTCGCTCGAGAGCTCACGCGTGTTCGTGAGGTTGCCGTTGTGCACGAGGATGATGCCGTACGGCGCATTCACGTAGAACGGCTGCGCCTCCTCCTCGCGCTCGGCCGCGCCCTTCGTGGTGTAGCGAACGTGGCCGAGGCCCATGTTGCCGAGCAGCGAGCGCATGTCGCGCGTGCGGAAGGCCTCACGCACCTGGCCGCGCTGCTTCGTCATGTGGAAGACCGGTCCGTCTGCGGTCGCGATGCCGGTGGAGTCCTGCCCCCGGTGCTGCAGCAGCAGGAGGCTGTCGTAGATCTGCTGGTTGACGGGCTCGGTGGAGACGATGCCGACGATGCCGCACATGCGAGCTAGGGCTCCTCGTGGGGGTGGGTTGAGCGTCCGAGCAGGACGATCCATCCTCCCACACGCGCGCGTGTGAGCCGCCTGAACGGCACCTCCTGCTCAGCTGAGCGGATGCCGCTACCGGGCGTGACGCTCGACGAAGGCCCGCAGCATCCGGCTGGGGTGCGACACCTCCGCCCGGCGCACCGCGGCGAGCGTCGGCTCGAGCTCGTCCGCCGCGAAGTAACCGTGGTTCGCATAGGCGTGGATGCGCACGGTGATCGCGTCGACGTCGAGCTCGGGGTGGAACTGCGTCGCGTACACGTTCGTCCCCACCCGGAACATCTGCACCGGGCAGGTCGGCGACGACCCGAGCAGGGTCGCCGACGCCGGCAG
>NZ_JBFUCL010000041.1:0-16704 GCF_056405255.1 Agromyces sp. P1_H4
GGAGTGGCCCGCGCGGCGCAACTCGGCGACGACGCGCACGATGTCGGCCTTGGCGTCCCAATCGGGAAGCGAGTCGAGCAGCCGGAGGCCCTCGGGCGAGAGCAGTTCGACGAGCTCGGCGCGTTCCACCCGGCCACGCTAGCACCCCGTTCCCGCGCGCTGGCACTCACGTTGCACGAGTGCCAAATCGGCCCTAGACTCGGTTTAGCACTCTCGCTGTGAGGCTGCTAACCAGTCTTCCGTCAAGAAAGAGGTCAACCGTGTCGGTTTCCATCAAGCCGCTCGAGGATCGCATCGTCATCAAGCAGGTCGAGGCAGAGCAGACCACCGCGTCGGGTCTCGTGATCCCCGACACCGCCAAGGAGAAGCCCCAGGAGGGCGAGGTCGTGGCAGTGGGCCCCGGCCGCATCGACGACAACGGCAACCGCGTCCCGCTCGACGTGGCCGTCGGCGACAAGGTCATCTACTCGAAGTACGGCGGCACCGAGGTCAAGTTCGGCGGCGAGGAGCTCCTCGTGCTCTCGGCGCGCGACGTGCTCGCCGTCGTCGTCCGCTAGTCGACACGCACGCTCAGAGGCCCGGATGCCATACGGCATCCGGGCTTCTGCCGTCTCCGGATGCCGCAGCGCCGGTCGTCGCCCTGACGGCATGTCGTCGCCCAATGGCAGCCGGCCTCGAGCTCCCGGCGATGCCCCCGGCGTAGGCTGGATCGAGTGTCACGCTCGGAACCGCTCACGCCCCCCACGACCCCCGATCACGCTCCGGTGAGCCGGTCGGGGCTGGCGTTCGCGGTCAGCGCCTATGTGCTGYGGGGCTTCCTCCCGATCTACTTCATCGCGCTGGCGCCCTCGGGCCCGGTCGAGATCGTGGCGTGGCGAGTGCTCTTCTCCCTCGTCTTCTGCGCCCTGCTCATCACGGTGACGCGGGCCTGGCGTGCGCTCGGCGTGCTGTTCCGCGATCGGCGCATCCTGCTCACGATGGGCCTGGCGGGGCTCCTCATCTTCATCAACTGGCAGACCTACGTCTTCGCCGCGACGACGAACCAGGTCGTCGAGGCGGCGCTCGGCTACTTCATCAACCCGATCGTCACGGTCTTCCTCGGCGTGCTCGTGCAGCGGGAGCGACTGAACGTCACGCAGTGGGTCGCGGTCGGCATCTCGATCCTGGCGGTCGTCGTGCTCGCGGTCGGCTACGGACAGCTGCCGTGGATCGCCCTCGTGCTGGCCTTCTCCTTCGGGTTCTACGGCCTCATCAAGAAGCGCGTCGGACCGAAGGTCGACGCGGTGTCGGGCCTCACGCTCGAGACCGTCTGGCTCGCGCCGCTCGCCATCGTGCAGCTCGTGTTCGTGGCGCTGACCACCGGGCTCACCGTCGGCACGGTGAACCCCTGGCACACCGTGCTGCTCATCGGCCTCGGCGCGGTCACCGCGGTGCCGCTCCTGCTCTTCGCGGCGGCCTCCCGTCGGCTCCCGCTCATCTACATGGGCTTCATCCAGTACTTCGCCCCGTTCATCCAGTTCCTCGTCGGCGTGGTCGTGCTCCATGAGCCCATGCCCCCCGAGCGATGGGTCGGGTTCGCGCTCGTGTGGGTGGCCCTCGTCGTGCTCACCGTCGACCTCGTGCGGGGGGCCCGGTCGTCCCGGCGAACCGCCGCCGAGGTGCTCGAGGAGCCCATCTGACCGGYCGCCGGCTCGATTGCCCCCGGGTGGGGGTCACGCGCGATCCGCGCGTGAACTCCAGCGGACACGACGATTTGCTGCGCGTGGGCCGGGGAAGGTGTCGGCAAGGTAACGATTCCTGCGGTGTTACACGGTTGTGACCGCGGCGACTTGTTTCGGCCTTGGAGGCACCATAGTGTCAAAACACGGCGTCACCAGACGCTGCTTTTGTGTACCAATCCTTCAGTCCCAAGGAGCAACATGAGCGTATTCGCGAAGGCCACGGCCTCGCGCTCGGCTCGCGCAGCATGGACGGGGGTCGCCCTCGCCGGCGTCAGTGCCCTCCTCCTCACGGCGTGCAGTTCGGGTGCCCCGGCCCCCGCCGAGTCGGATGAACCGACCGAGGCCGCCGCCGGCGACGCCCTGCCCATCGAGGCAGGCGACCGCGACCTGACCCTCAAGATCGGCACCATCCTTCCGCAGAGTGGAACGCTCGCGTTCCTCGGCCCGCCCGAGGAGGCCGGCGTCGCGCTCGCCGCCAAGGAGATCAACGAGGCCGACATGGGGCTCAACATCGAGGTCGTCTACCGCGACTCCGGTGACACCACGACGGACATCGCGACCGTCTCGGTGACCGACCTGCTCTCGCAGGATGTCTCGGCCATCGTCGGTGCCGCCTCCTCGGGTGTCTCGTTCACGGTCATCGACCAGATCACCTCGGCCGGTGTCGTGCAGTTCTCGCCGGCGAACACGTCGCCCGACTTCACCGACTACGAGGACAACGGCCTGTACTTCCGTACCGCGCCGTCCGACCTGCTCCAGGGTGAGGTGCTCGGCAACCAGATCGCCGAGGACGGCGCATCCACGCTCGGCCTGCTCGTCCTGAACGACCCCTACGGCACCGGCCTCGCGGCTGCGACCAAGGAGTCGTTCGAGGCAGCCGGCGGTGAGGTCGTCGCCGAGGAGCTCTTCAACACGGGTGACTCGAACTTCGACGCGCAGCTCTCGGCCATCAAGGCCGCGAACCCCGACGCCGTCGCCGTCATCACCTTCGACGAGGCCAAGGTCGTCGTCCCCGCGCTCGTCGGTTCGGGCTACCCCGGCGACCAGCTGTACTTCGTCGACGGCAACCTGTCGGACTACAGCGCGGACTTCGCACCCGGCCTCATCGCCGGCTCGAAGGGCACGCTGCCCGGCCCGAAGCTTGAAGACGACTTCCGGGACCGCATGCTCGCGGTGAACCCCGACCTCGCCGACTTCAGCTACGGCCCCGAGTCGTACGACGCCACCATGCTCATCGCCCTTGCGGCGTACGCGGCGAACAGCACCGAGGGTGCCGACATCGCCAAGTACCTCCGCCAGGTGTCGGGCGGCACCGGTGACGGCGAGGTCGTGACCGACTTCACGGCCGGCGCGACCCAGCTGCAGGAGGGCAACCAGATCAACTACGACGGCCCCTCCGGCCCGATCACGCTCGATGAGCACGGTGACCCCACCGAGGCGACCATCGGCGTCTACCAGTACGGCGACGACAACAAGTACGAGCGCATCAACTAGTACGCGTGTCGCACGGAAGGGCCCCGGCTTCGGCTGGGGCCCTTTCGCGTGCCCGCCGGCGCCCGTAGCCTGACCGGAGAGGCGCGGGCGGTCCTGCACGCCCGTGGGGCTCGCCCTCGCCACCGAGCGAAAGGAGCGTCCGATGCCGTTGGCGAAGATCGAGGTCCGCGGCGCGTTCTCCATCGAGGTCCGCGACGGGCTCATCGAGGCGGTGTACGAGGCGCAACGCGAGGCGCTCCGAGTGCCCGTCGACGACCGGCACATCCGGTACCTCGAGTACCCGGCGGAGCGCTTCTCGGTCGCAGATCCCGGCGCCTCCACGGTGCTCGTGGAGATCACGATCTTCCCCGGACGCTCGGCGGACGCGAAGCGATCGCTCTTCGCGTCGATCGCGCGGCGCTTCGCCGCCCTCGGCGTCTCGCCCGATGACCTGATCGTCGTCCTCCACGAGCCGCCGCTCGAGGACTGGGGCCTCCACGGGGTTCCCGCGACGGATGTGGACCTCGGCTTCGACCTCGACGTCTGAGGGGTCCTCCCGCCGAGCGGCGCAGCGCCCACGAACGACGAAGGGGCGGATGCCGCAGCATCCGCCCCTTCGTGGAGTGGTGACTCAGTCCTGCCCGAGCGTACCCAGGTAGAGGCCGATGACCTTCGGGTCGTTCAGCAGGTCCCGGCCGGTGCCGGTGTAGGCGTCGTGGCCCTGGTCGAGCACGTAGCCGCGGTCGCAGATCTGCAGGCAGCGACGCGCGTTCTGCTCGACCATGATGGTCGTGACGCCCGCGCGGTTGATCTCCTTGACGCGCAGGAAGGCCTCGTCCTGGCGCACGGGGGAGAGGCCGGCCGACGGCTCGTCGAGGAGCATCACGTGCGGGCCCATCATCAGGGCACGCGACATGGCGACCATCTGCCGTTCACCGCCAGACAGCGAGCCGGCGCGCTGGCCGAGTCGCTTGCCGAGCTCGGGGAAGATCTCGGTGACGAACTCGAGCCGCTCCTTGAGGCCCTTGGGCTTCTGGAACATGCCCATCTCCAGGTTCTCCTGGATGGTGAGCGACGGGAACACGTTGTTCGTCTGCGGCACGAACCCGACGCCCTTGGCGACGAGCCTGTTCGCCTTGAGGTTGGTGATCTCCTCGCCGTTGAGCTTGATCGTGCCCTGGCGGACCTTCACGAGCCCGAAGATCGACTTGAGCAGCGTCGACTTGCCGGCGCCGTTCGGTCCGATGATGCCGATGAGTTCGCCCTGCCGGGCGACCAGGGAGCACGCGTTCAGGATGTTCACGCCGGGAAGGTAGCCGGCCGTGATGGCGTCGACCTCGACGACGGTGTCGGCCACGGGGTCGAGTACCGCGCCGGCGGCGGGTTCACTGTTCGTCATCGATGAGCTCCTTCAGTACGTCGACATGCTCCGTGTCGATTTCGATGCCGATGTCCGTGTCGTGGTGGGCGCCGAGGTAGGCGTCGATCACGGCCTGGTCCTGCATGACGGTGTGCGGGTCGCCCTCGGCCACGATCTTGCCCTCGGCCATCACGATCACCCAGTCGGCGATGTGCCGCACCATGTGCATGTCGTGCTCGACGAAGAGCACGGTCATGCCCTGGGACTTCAGGTCGAGGATGTGCTCGAGCAGCGATTGGGTGAGCGCCGGGTTGACGCCCGCCATCGGCTCGTCGAGCATCACGAGCGTGGGATCGCTCATGAGCGCCCGCGCCATCTCGAGGAGCTTGCGCTGGCCGCCCGAGAGGCTCGCCGCGTAGTCCTCCCGCTTGGTGTCGAGCTTGAACCGGGTGAGGAGCTCGACTGCCTTCTCCTCGATCTCGTCCTCCTGCTTGCGCCACAGGAACGGGAGCACCGAGCGGAAGAGGTTCTCGCCGCCCTGGCCCTTGGCCCCGAGCTTCATGTTGTCCATGACGGTGAGGAGGCCGAGCGCCTTGGTGAGCTGGAACGTGCGGATGAGGCCCATGCGCGCCACCCGGTAGGCGGGGACGTGCGCGAGCGAGCGACCGTCGAACTCCCACGTGCCCTCGTCTGGCTTGTCGAAGCCCGTGAGCAGGTTGAAGAACGTGGTCTTGCCGGCGCCGTTCGGGCCGATGAGCGCGGTGATCGCGCCGCGCGGGATCTCGACGTGGCCCACGTCGACGGCCGTCAGGCCGCCGAAGGTGCGCTTGACGCCGTCGGCGATGAGGATCGGGTCGACCTTGCGGACACCCGGTCCGGCCTCGCCGACGTGGAGGCCGGTGGTCTTCACCGGCTTGGACGTGGGAGTGACATCACTTGACAAAGGCCAGCTCCTTCTTGTTTCCGAAGATGCCCTGGGGCCTGAAGACCACGATCAACATGATCGCGATGCCGACGAGGATGAACCGGAGCTGCCCGGCCTGCACCTGCGTCATGAACGGGAACCAGCCCGCCTCCACCGCCCGGGCCATGAAGCCCGAGAAGAAGGAGAGCAGCACCCAGAAGATCATCGAGCCGACGATCGGCCCGAGGATCGTGGCGGCCCCGCCGAGGAGCAGGATCGCGTAGATGAAGAACGTGAGCGACGTCTGGTAGTTCGCCGGCACGACCGCGCGCGGCAGGACGAAGATCATGCCCGCCAGGGTGCCGTAGACGCCACCGAGGATGAGGCTCTGCATCTTGTAGGAGTAGACGTTCTTGCCGAGCGCGCGCACGGCGTCCTCGTCCTCGCGGATGCCCTTGATGACGCGACCCCACGGGCTGCGGATGATCAGCCAGGTGAGCAGCGCGAACACGATCACGAGCGTCCACCCCACGATCCGGATCCACCAGTCGTACGCGTTGTACGTGAATGGACCGAAGCCGTAGGTGCCCGGCGGGATCGGGTTCAGGTCGGCGAAGCCGCCCTTGTAGCCCTGCAGGCCGCTCGCCGAGCCGGTGAGCGAGTCGAACGTGTTCGTCGTGAAGATGAGCCGCAGGATCTCGGCCGCCGCGATCGTGACGATCGCGAGGTAGTCGGCGCGGAGCCGAAGGGTCGGGATGCCGAGGATCAGCGCGAAGATCACGGATGCCCCGACGCCGACGAGCACGGACGCCCACACGGGGAATCCGAACGACAGCGTCGAGATGGCGAACCCGTAGGCACCGAGGGCCATGAAGCCCGCCTGACCGAAGTTCAGGAGGCCCGTGTACCCGAAGTGGATCGCCAGGCCGAGGGCGGCGAGGGCGTAGGCGGCGGTCGTGGGGCTGATGAGCTCCTGCGCCGCGTTGGAGAAGATCGCAATCCAGTCGATCATGGTCGGTCCTCCTTAGCCGATTCTCTCGCGGCGACCGAGGATGCCCTGCGGTCGGAACAGCAGCACGAGGATCAGCACGATCAGTGCGCCCACGTACTTCATGTCGGAAGGCAGCCACAGCGTCGACAGCTCGATGAAGAGGCCGACGATGATCGACCCGACGAGCGCGCCGAACGCAGTGCCCAGGCCACCGAGGGTGACCGCGGCGAACACGAGCAGCAGGATCTGGAAGCCCATGTCCCAGCTGACGCCGGGCCGGAAGTAGGCCCACAGGATGCCGGAGAGGCCCGCCAGCGCGCCGCCCGCGATCCACACGATGCGGATGACCCGGTCGACGTCGATGCCGCTCGCCGCGGCGAGGCTCGGGTTGTCGGAGACCGCCCGCGTCGCCTTGCCGATGCGCGTGCGCAGCAGGAAGAACGCGAAGGCCAGCAGCACCACGATCGAGGTCGCCATGCTCGCGACGTCGATCCACGACAGCGTCACAGGTCCGAGGTGGATGTCGGACGGGATGGTCGCACCGGGCAGCTGCCTCGTCGCTCCGCCGTAGAAGAACTGGTAGGTGTACCGCAGCGCGAGCGAGAGGCCGATGCTCACGATCATGAGCGGGATGAGGCCCACCCCGCGCCGCCGGAGCGGTTTCCAGATCGTGGCGTCGAGCGTCCAGCCGAGCGCGGCGCTCAGCACGATGGCGATGATGATGGCGAGCCAGATCGGCAGGGCCAGGTCGACGCCGAAGGTGAGCACCATGAGGCCGCCGAACGTGATCATCTCCGCGTGGGCGAAGTTCGAGAGGCCGGTGGTGCCGAAGATCAGCGACAGGCCGATCGCCGCGAGCGCCAGGAGGAGCCCGAAGTTCAGGCCATTGATCACGCGGATCAACACCTGGGCGCCGAGGTCGGTCGTGGTGCGCTGGCCCTCGCCGAGGAAGAAGTTCACCGCCTTCAGCTTCGTGAGCCCGAACTCGGCGGTGACGGTGTTCTGGCCCTCCTTGACGACGACGCCCTTGGGCAGGGTCTCCTCGTCGAGGGTCAGCTTGTACTCGCCCTTCTCGGGCACGCCGAGGCGCCATTTGCCGTCGGCGTCGGTCTTCGTCTCAGCGTCGTAGCCGTTGCCTTCGACGCTGATCTGGACGCCGCGCAGCGGCTTGTCGTCGAACGTGACGTTGCCCACGAAGAAGTACTCGAACTCCTCGGCTTCCGTTGTCGCCGCACTCCCGGCCTCCGCCATCGCAGGGGACGCTGCGATGCCGGACAGAGTGAGTGCGGAAAGAAGGATTCCGAGGAGGATGAGCCACCTCCCGCGTGAACGTCGTGCGACTGTTTGCGTGGGTTCCACTGCACCTCCAAGGGTCCCGGCCGGCTGTTGGCCGTCTCGGGTCCGGGTCTTCCCCGTCGACGTCGTCGTCGACAGTACGTGCCGATTATGTCCCATGTGTTTCATGCACGGAGACAATGGCCCTCGATTGTTATCCGGGGAATGCCCGCCGTGCAAACTCGCTTAACATTGATGCATCCCGTCGCGCGACCCTCGCCGTGCGGGCGCGCACCCAGACTCGGAACGAAGGGGAGACATGGATCAGGCAGATCCGTTCGGATTCACAGGGCTGACCTACGACGACGTCCTGCTCCTGCCAGGTCACACCGACGTGATCCCCAGCGAGGCCGACACCACGTCGCGCCTCACCCGTCGCATCCAGGTCGCGACCCCCCTGCTGTCGGCCGCGATGGACACCGTCACCGAGGCGCGCATGGCGATCGCCATGGCGCGACAGGGCGGCATCGGCATCCTGCACCGCAATCTCTCGATCGCCGAGCAGGCCGACATGGTCGACCGGGTCAAGCGCAGCGAGTCGGGCATGGTCTCCAACCCGGTGACGACCACCCCCGATGCGACCGTCGCCGAGGTCGACCACCTGTGCGCGACCTACCGGGTGAGCGGCCTGCCGGTCATCGACGGCGACGGCGTGCTCGTCGGCATCATCACGAACCGCGACATGCGCTTCGTCTCCGACTTCGAGAAGCCGTCGACGCTCGTGCGCGACGTCATGACGAAGATGCCGCTGATCACCGGTCGCGTGGGCATGGACCCCGACGAGGCGATCGCCATCTTCGCGCAGCACAAGGTGGAGAAGCTGCCGCTCGTCGACGGCGCCGGGCGGCTCACCGGCCTCATCACGGTGAAGGACTTCGACAAGTCGGAGCAGTACCCCGACGCCACGAAGGATGCAGAGGGCCGTCTCCGCGTCGGCGCGGCCATGGGCTTCTTCGGCGACGCGTGGGAGCGTGCCGAGGCGCTCCGCGACGCGGGCGTCGACGTGCTCGTCGTCGACACGGCCAACGGCGAGAGCGCGGGCGTGCTCGACATCATCCGCCGCCTCAAGTCCGACCCGTCGTTCGCGCACATCGACGTGATCGGCGGCAACGTCGCGACCCGCGAGGGCGCGCAGGCGCTCGTCGACGCCGGCGCAGACGCGGTCAAGGTCGGGGTCGGCCCAGGTTCGATCTGCACGACGCGCGTCGTCGCGGGGGTCGGCGTGCCGCAGGTGACCGCTGTGTACGAGGCCTCCAAGGCGACGAAGCCGGCCGGCGTGCCGCTCATCGCCGACGGCGGGCTGCAGTACTCGGGCGACATCGCGAAGGCGCTCGTCGCCGGTGCCGACACCGTCATGCTCGGCTCGCTCCTCGCGGGCACCGCCGAGAGCCCAGGTGAGCTCGTCTTCCAGAACGGCAAGCAGTTCAAGACGTACCGCGGCATGGGCTCGCTCGGCGCGCTGCAGACCCGCGGCAAGAAGACCTCGTACTCCAAGGACCGCTACTTCCAGGCGGATGTCCCCTCCGACGACAAGCTCATCCCCGAGGGGATCGAGGGCCAGGTGCCGTTCCGTGGTCCGCTCTCCGCCGTGGCCTACCAGCTCATCGGCGGGCTCCGCCAGTCGATGTTCTACGTCGGTGCGCGCACGGTCGAGGAGCTGAAGGCGAAGGGCCGCTTCGTCCGCATCACTCCGGCCGGGCTCAAGGAGTCGCACCCCCACGACGTGCAGATCGTCGTGGAGGCGCCGAACTACACGCGGTGAAGGTCAGCGTGGCGCGGCGAAGCCGCGACACGCTTCCGTCACGTCACCTCCGGGCCTCGGCGAGCCGCTGCACCGCCTCGTCGAGCACCTCGGGCGTGCACGCGAAGTTGAGGCGGGCATACCCGCGACCGGCGACGGCACCGAACATCGGTCCGTTCGCGAGGGCGACCCGGGCGTGCTCCAGCGCGTACGCGGCCGGGTCGTCGCCCCAGCCGAGCGCCGTGAGGTCGAGCCAGGCGAGGTACGTGGCGTCCGGCATCCGGTAGCGCACGCCGGGCAGCTCGTCGGCGACGAGGTCGGCGAGCAGCCGGCGGTTGTCGTCGAGGCTCGCCAGCACGCCGTCGAGCCACGGGCCGCCCTCGCGGAATGCCGCGATCGTCGCGATCGCGCCGAACTGGCTCGTGCGCCACTCCACCTCGTACGGCAGCGAGCCCCGAACGCGGTCGCCCCGCTCGCTCGCCRTGACGATGAGCGCGGTCTTGAGCCCGGCGAGGTTGAAGGCCTTCGTGGCGGCGGTGACCGCGATCCCGTGCTCGCGGGCCGCATCCGACACCGTGAGGAACGGCGTGTAGGGCGTGCCCGGCTGCGCGAGGGGACCATGCACCTCGTCCGACACGATGGTCGCGTCGTGGCGGGCGGCGATCTCGGCCAGTGCGGCCAGCTCGGCGGCATCCGGGATCGTGCCCGTCGGGTTGTGCGGATTGCAGAGCAGCATCGCCCGTGCGCCCGCCGCGAACGCGGCGTCGATCCCGTCGAGGTCGAGCGACCAGCCCTCGTCGATGCCGCCGAGGAGCGGCACYTCGACCACCGTGGCCCCTGCTTCGGGCAGCAGGTCGAAGAACGGGTGGTAGACCGGCGGTGTGATGATGAYGCCGTCGCCGGGTCGGGTGWCGCGGCGGAGCACCTCGACGTTGCCGAGGCTGACGTCGGCGGTGCAGGTCACGCGGGCGGGGTCGACGTCCCAGCCGAGCCGCGCGTCGGCGAAACCCTGGAAGGCCTCGGCGACGGGGCGACTGCTCGCGACGTACCCCGTGTCCGAGCGATCGACGGCGGCGTGCAGGGCCCTGGCGATCGGCTCGGCGAGCGGGTAGTCCATCTCGGCGACGGGCAGCGGCAGGACGTCGTCGGGGTAGGAGCGCCACTTCGCGCTCGTGCGGGTGCGAAGGACATCGAGCGGTTCGGCGGCGACGCGTTGCATGCCTCCAGCTTGCCGCACGACTCGGGCGAGGTGGCGACGGATGCCGCGTGGCGATAGTCTGATCGGCTGCCTTCGGGCGCCGTGGCGGATGCCGCGAACCGAACGGACACTCGCATGGGTTTCATCGACGTCAACGGCGTCTCCTTCTCGCTGCCCGACGGCCGGCCGCTGCTCGCCGACCTCGCGTTCCGTGTCACCGAGGGACGCACGACCGCGCTCATCGGGGCCAACGGCGCGGGCAAGTCGACCCTGCTGCGCATCATCCGCGGTGAGCTGCGACCCGACGAGGGCAGCGTGCAGGTCGACGGCGGCCTCGGCGTGATGGACCAGTTCGTCGGCACCGGTCAGACGGCGCCGGGCGCCTCGCACTCGGTCGCCGGGCTGCTCGTCTCGGTGGCGCCGAAGCGGKTGCGCGACGCGGCGCTCGAGCTCGAGGCATCCGAGGACGCCCTCATCGAACGCGACGACACCGCCGCGCAGATGCGCTACGCGACCGCGCTCGCCGAGTACGCGGAGGCGGGCGGCTACGAGCAGGAGGTCGTCTGGGACCACTGCACGACCGCCGCACTCGGGCTGCCGTTCGAGCGCGCGAAGTGGCGCGACCTCTCGACGCTCTCAGGCGGGGAGCAGAAGCGGCTCGCCCTCGAGGCGCTGCTGCGCGGGCCGGAGCGGGTGCTGCTGCTCGACGAGCCCGACAACTCGCTCGACGTGCCCGGCAAGCGCTGGCTCGAGGGCGAGCTGCGCGCGACGCAGAAGACGGTGCTGCTCGTCTCCCACGACCGGGAGCTGCTCGCGCGCGCCGCCGACCGCATCGTGACGCTCGAGCTCGGCGCGGCAGGCAACACCGCGTGGGTGCACGGCGGGAGCTTCGAGGGCTACCACCGGGCTCGCGAGGAGCGCTTCGAGCGGCTCGACGAGCTGCGACGCCGATGGGACGAGCAGCACGCGGCGCTGAGGCAGCTCGTCGCGACGCTCAAGGTGAAGGCGACGTACAACGACGGCATGGCGTCGCGCTACCAGGCGGCGGTGACGCGCCTGCGCAAGTTCGAGGAGGCCGGGCCGCCCGAGGAGCGGCCGCCGGCGCACGACGTGTCGATGAGGCTGAGGGGCGCCCGCACGGGCAAGCGCGCCGTCGTGTGCGAGGGGCTCGAGCTCACCGGCCTCATGCGGCCGTTCGACCTCGAGGTCTGGTACGGCGACCGCGTCGCGGTGCTCGGCTCGAACGGGTCGGGCAAGTCGCACTTCCTGAGGCTGCTCGCGGGCGGCGGCACGGAGCCCGATCGCACGCTCGGCCACGTCACGACCGTGGGGGAGACGCTCGCGCGGGTGCCGCACGCCGGCCGGGCGGTGCTCGGCGCTCGCGTGGTGCCCGGGTGGTTCGCGCAGAACCACGAGCACCCCGAGTTCCGCGGGCGCACCCTGCTCGACATCCTGCATCGCGGCGACGCGAACCGCGACGGCATGGCGAGGGAGGCGGCGAGCTCGGCGCTCGACCGGTACGGGCTCGCGGCATCCGCCCAGCAGCGCTTCGAGTCGCTGTCGGGCGGGCAGCAGGCGCGCCTGCAGATCCTGATGCTCGAGCTGTCGGGCGCCACCCTGCTGCTGCTCGACGAGCCCACCGACAACCTCGACCTCGTCTCGGCGCAGGCGCTCGAGGACGCGCTGTCGCGCTTCGACGGCACGGTGCTCGCGGTCACCCACGATCGGTGGTTCACGCGCAGCTTCGACCGGTTCGTGGTGTTCCGCTCCGACGGCGAGGTCGTCGAGGCGGATGCGCCCGTGTGGGATGAGGGGCGCGTGGTGCGCGAGCGGTGAGCCGGCTGCGGCGGATGCGGGCGCCTGCGGGCCGCGCCGGACCCGTTCGCTAGGGTTGAGGGGTGACCCAGGAGATCGAGATCGGCCGCTCAAAGCGGGGCCGCCGCGTCTACGCGTTCGACGACATCGCCATCGTTCCCAGCCGCCGCACGCGCGACCCCGAGGATGTCTCGGTGGGCTGGTCGATCGACGCGTACCAGTTCGACCTCCCGTTCCTGGCCGCGCCGATGGACTCGGTCGTGTCGCCCCGCACGGCGATCATGATGGGCGAGCTCGGCGGCCTGGGCGTGCTCGACCTCGAGGGCCTCTGGACCCGCTACGAGGACCCCGAGCCCGTGCTCGCCGAGATCCGCAACCTCACGCCCGAGCAGGCGACCGAGCGGATGCAGCAGCTCTACGCCGAGCCCATCAAGCCCGACCTCGTCACCGCCCGGCTCGCGGAGATCCGCGCGGCGGGCGTCACGGTCGCAGGCGCGCTCTCGCCGCAGCGCACGCAGGAGCTCTACGAGACCGTCGTCGCGGCCGGCGTCGACCTGTTCGTGATCCGGGGCACCACGGTCTCGGCCGAGCACGTCTCGAAGAACCAGGAGCCGCTGAACCTCAAGAAGTTCATCTACGAGCTGGACGTGCCGGTGATCGTCGGCGGTGCCGCGACGTACACCGCGGCCCTCCACCTCATGCGCACGGGCGCGGCCGGCGTGCTCGTCGGGTTCGGCGGCGGCGCCGCCTCGACCACGCGTGCCACGCTCGGCATCCATGCGCCCATGGCCACGGCGGTGGCGGATGTCGCGGGCGCGCGTCGTGACTACCTCGACGAGTCCGGCGGCCGCTACGTGCACGTCATCGCCGACGGCGGCGTCGGCAAGTCGGGCGACATCGTGAAGGCCATCGCCTGCGGCGCCGATGCGGTGATGCTCGGCGCGGCCCTGGCCCGGGCGACCGACGCGCCCGGCGGCGGCTACCACTGGGGCGCCGAGGCGCACCACTCGAAGCTCCCGCGCGGGCAGCGCGTGCACGTGGGCCAGGTCGCCGCGCTCGAGGAGATCCTCTACGGCCCGGCGCCCGCTGCGGACGGCACCGCGAACCTCGTGGGCGCCCTGCGGCGCTCCATGGCGACCACTGGATACTCCGACCTCAAGGAGTTCCAGCGCGTCGAGGTCGTCGTCGCGCCGTACCAGGGCGCCTGAGTCCTCGCCGCAAGCCCCTGCGCGTCCGTGGCATCCGTCGTACCCAGCGGGTAGCGTGGAACGGGATCACGCGGCGGCGTCGTGCGGCCGCGGGGACGGAGAGCGACGATGGCGACACAGAGGCTGACGACGCAGAAGTCGGTGACGCGCTCGACCAAGCTCGGGCCCGAGGAGCGCGAGGCCGCGATCCGGCGGCTGAAGGAGAAGGAACTCGACATCATCGTGGTCGGCGGCGGCATCGTCGGCACGGGCGCGGCGCTCGACGCGGTGACGCGCGGGCTCTCCACCGGCCTGCTCGAGGCCCGTGACTGGGCGTCGGGCACCTCGAGCCGTTCGTCGAAGCTCGTGCACGGCGGCATCCGGTACCTCGAGCAGCTCGACTTCCGCCTCGTCMGCGAGGCGCTCATCGAGCGGGGGCTGCTGCTGCAGCGCATCGCGCCGCACCTCGTGAAGCCCGTGCGCTTCCTCTACCCGCTGAAGCGGCGGGTGTTCGAGCGCATCTACGTGGGCGCCGGCATGCTGCTCTACGACGTCTTCAGCTACACCGGCGGGCGCCCGCCGGGCGTGCCGCACCACCGCCACCTGTCGAAGCGGCAGGTCATGCGCGCCATCCCGTCACTGTCGAACGACGCGCTGGTGGGCGGCCTCACGTACTACGACGCACAGGTCGACGACGCCCGCTACGTGGCCAGCCTCGCCCGCACGGCCTCGTTCTACGGCGCGCACGTCGCGAGCCGCGTCAAGGTCGAGGGCTTCGTGAAGGTCGGCGAGCGGGTCGTCGGCGTCAAGGCGCACGACCTGCAGACCGACGAGCACTTCGAGATCCGCGCGAAGCAGGTCGTCAACGCCACCGGCGTGTGGACCGACGACACGCAGCGCATGGTCGGGGAGCGCGGCACGTTCAAGGTGCGCGCGTCGAAGGGCATCCACCTCGTGGTGCCGCGCGATCGCATCCAGTCGGCCATGGGCATGATCTTCCGCACCGAGAAGAGCGTGCTGTTCGTGATCCCGTGGGGCCGGCACTGGCTCATCGGCACGACCGACACCGACTGGAACCTCGACAAGGCGCACCCCGCGGCGACCGCCGCCGACATCGACTACCTGCTCGAGCACGTGAACGCGCTGCTCGCGGTGCCGCTCACCCGCGAAGACGTCGAGGGCGTGTACGCCGGGTTGCGTCCGCTGCTCGCGGGCGAGAGCGACCAGACCTCGAAGCTCTCGCGCGAGCACATCGTCGCGCACACCGTGCCCGGCCTCGTCGTCGTGGCCGGCGGCAAGTGGACGACGTACCGCGTGATGGCGAAGGACGCCATCGACGCCGCGGCCGACGCGATGGACGGCCGCGTGCCGCCGTCGACCACCCAGGAGATCCCGCTGCTCGGGGCGGAGGGCTACCAGGCCGCGTGGAACAAGCGCGGCAAGATCGCCAAGGCGTTCGGGGTGCACAAGGTGCGCATCGAGCACCTGCTGAACCGCTACGGCACGATGACCGACGAGCTGCTCGACCTGATCCGCGCGGATGCCTCGCTGGGCGAGCCGCTGCCGGGAGCCGACGACTACCTCGGCGCTGAGGTCGTGTACGCGGCCTCGCACGAGGGCGCCCTGCACCTCGACGACGTGCTCGCGCGCCGCACGCGCATCTCGATCGAGGCGTGGGACCGCGGGGTGTCGGCCGCGCCGGTCGCCGCGCGGCTCATGGGCGGCGTGCTCGGCTGGGACGAGGCCCGCGAGGCGCTCGAGGTCGAGCGCTACCTGCAGCGCGTCGCCGCCGAGCGCGAGTCGCAGCAGCAGCCCGACGACGAGTCCGCCGACCGGGTGCGGCTGGAGGCGCCCGACATCGTCAAGGTCGACTGAGCGGGCGAGATTAGACTGGGGCGCGAACCACCCCCGACCGAGGAGAGTCCGCGCCATGGTTGATGTCCGCCGGGTCACCCTCCCCGGGGTCGGCGTGCTGCACTCCATCACCACGACCGAAGGTGCCGAGATCGCGGTCGTGGCGCACCGCACCGGTTCCAGCGACCTCGTGAGCAGGCCCGCCGGCGCACGCGACGACGATGAGGCGATCTCCGTACGGCTCGACGAGGACGAGGCGCGCACCGTTGCCGAGCTGCTCGGCGGCACGCGCATCGTGGAGTCCATCGCCGAGCTCGACGAATTGCCCGGAGTGCCGATCGACTGGGTCACGATCGAAGCCGACGACGCGATCGCCGGGCGCACCATCGGCGACCTGCCTGCGGCATCCGGAGTCGTGCTCGTGGCCGTGGTGCGCGACGACCACGCGCACCCGTCGCCCCCGGCCGACTTCGTCCTGCTCGCCGGGGACACCCTCGTCGCGGTCGGGCCGACCGACGGCATCGAGGTCGTCTTCCGGGCCGTCCGTGAGGGCGCGGGCGGAGACACCGAGGCCTGATGCTCCAGATGATGTTGCGCCCGCGTTGGGTGCTCGCGCTCCTGCTCGCCCTCGGCATCGCCGCGGCGTTCGCGCTGCTCGGCCAGTGGCAGCTCGAGCGCGCCGTCGAGCAGGCCGTGGTGGTGGAGCGGCCGACCGAGGAGGTGCGGCCCCTCGCCGACGTGGCCGAGCCCGACGGTCCCACCCTGCAGGCGTCGACCGGCCAGCGCGTCGAGRTGTCGGGCACGTTCGTGCCCGGCGACACCGTGGTGGTCGAGGGCCGCCTGAACGACGGCGTCATGGGGTACTGGCCGGTGGCGCACCTCGAGGTGACGGATGCCACGCCGGGCGGCCTTCCCGTCGCCCTCGGCTGGACCGACGACCTCGACACCGCCCGCGAGGCCGCCGCGCGCTTCGACGCGGACGTCGCCGCCGGCGGTGAGGTGACGGTGGTCGGACGCTTCCTCCCGAGCGAGGCGCCGATCGCGCCCGAGGACGACCAGGATCCGCTGGCGATCCGCAGCGTCGCGGTGGCGCAGCTCATCAACGTCTGGGCCGACTACGACGAC
>NZ_JBFUCL010000042.1:0-16624 GCF_056405255.1 Agromyces sp. P1_H4
CGACTGACGAGCGCACCGTCCTTCTCCATCGGGCTCTGGCTCGGCAACACGACGACGCCGAACACCTATGCGCAGGCCGCAGAACAGATGAAGCGTGTCCTGAGAGAGGCGACTCCGCAGAACCCCTTCCAGTTCCGCCAGTGCAGCTGGTGCGGGACCTCGATCATGCCTGCTCGCCAGAGCCGATACGAGGAGCGCTATGGCGTCAGGGCGACGAAGTACTCGTTCGAGTTCTTCTGTCCCCACGCTGAGTGCCCGTTCCACTCGGGCCTGCCGGTGCAGGTCGTCGACGAAGGCATCTTTGACACGCCGCCGACGATGCTCGTGGCGACGGTCGACAAGTTCGCGCGACTCGCCTGGATCGATCAGGGCGCCTCGATGTTCGGGCTCGGCGGCGTGACCTACGATCCGCCGTCGCTCGTGATCCAGGACGAGTTGCACCTCATCGCCGGTCCACTCGGGACGATCGTCGGGATCTACGAGGCCGCCATTCGCGGACTCATGTCCTGGAACGGGACGATGCCCAAGGTGATCGCTTCAACGGCGACGACACGCGCGTCGGCTGAGCAGATCCGAGAGCTCATGGCCTCGGAGGTCGCCGTCTTCCCACCGAGTGGCCTCGACGCGGACGACAGCTACTTCGCAGAGCCGGATCCGGATCGCGCCGGCCGGATGTACGTCGGGATCATGCCTCAGGCGCACACACCATCGTGGGCGCTCGGACAGATCGCCACGGAGATGCTGAACGCTCCCACGCGGCTCGGCATGTCCGGTGCAGAACTGGATGCCTACTGGACGCTCGTGGTGTATCACAACAGCCTCCGCGAGCTGGGTCGAACGGTCACCATCCTCCGCGACGACGTTCGTACGGCACTCGACCGAAAGTCGGTGACCGACGGGGGGGACATTCCCACCAGAACACTTGCGAAGGACGGCATCGAAGAGTTGAACGGCAACGTTTCCTCCGATGAACTCCTGCGAATCCTGGAGCAGCTCGGCGAGGGGCCCGAGGGCTCCGGAACACCGCTCGACGCGCTCGCCACCACGAACATCATGTCGGTCGGCATCGACGTCGGGCGGCTCGGGCTCATGCTCGTGAACGGACAGCCGAAGTCGACCTCCGAGTACATCCAGGCGACGAGCCGTGTCGGTCGAGGGAAGGTGCCGGGACTCGTCGTGACGATGTACCGGTCGGGCAAGCCGAGGGACCGCTCGGTCTTCGAGTCGTTCACCGCCTACCACCGCGCGTACTATCGCTTCGTCGAACCGGGTACGGTGACCCCCTGGTAGTTGCAAGCGCGCCGCCGAGCTCTGCGAGCGGCGCTCGTCATCCTGATTCGCCACGGTGGTGGCTTGAACCTCAACGACAACGCAGCCCTGTTCGAACCGGATTCCGCGGTGGTCAGGAAGGCGATCACACTGCTCACCCGCCACGTCGCAACCGCCGACGCGCGTGAGTCCGCCGCCGTCGAAGAGGAGCTGTCGCGCGCCGTGCAGGACTGGGAGAACAGGACGGAGGATGCCGCGATGAGTGGCTCCCCGCTCAAGTACCGATCACGGACATCGGGCGAACGACTGCTCAAGCAGTTCACGGACGCCGGTACGGGGTGGTCGACGATGAACTCGATGCGGTCTGTGGACCGTGTCGTGCGAGTTCGAGCGGATGGAGAGCGCTGATGCCGGCGAAGCCCAAAGTGATCAGGACGATTCGCCTGTCGGAGACGATTTCGCCCTTCGGACCGGGCGCCCTCGTCGACATCCTCGGCGAGTCGTTCATGGCGATGACCGGCGATGAATGGCCGCCGTCGAGCGTGCGCAGCCATGTCAGCTGCGACCGCCTCGCCGCAAAACTTCGCGTCGATGAACTCTGGGCCGCCCCGAGCTCCGGTGAGCCGGATGGGCCGAAAACCCCTGGCCTCGAGTTCGCCCGTTTCCCCGCCTGGTTGTTCTGCCAGGAGTGTCGCCGGATGACTCGTTGGACACGAATCATGGAGACCGGTTCGACACCATCATGTCCGGATTGCGAGGGCCGACTCGTGCCCATGCGATTCGTGACCGTCTGCGCTTCGAAGAGCCACGCGGATGACGTGCCTTGGGTCGAGTGGGTGCATCGCGCGGGCTCCGGTGTGTGCGACCGCAAGGACCGCCTGCGCTTCCAGCCATCGCGAGGTGCGCGTGAGGGCTTGAGCGCGCTCGAAGTTTCTTGCGACGCGTGCAAGACGTCTCGATCTCTCGGCGATCTCCGAGGCGACATCCTGACCCGCGACGGTTTCACCTGCCGTGGCAAGCAGCCGTGGGAACGGGAGTGGGGGAACTGCGGCAAACCCCTCGAAGTTCTTCAGCGCGGCGCCACGAGCCTGTATTTCGGCGAGGTCGTGTCCGCGATCGACATTCCAGAAGTAGACGGGCGGGCGGCTCAACTCGACGAGAGAATTCGAATGCATCCCTTCTTCGGTGCCATCCGATCCGGCCACGCGGGGATCATCGACACCCTCGTCAGTGAGATCGCCGACGAGCGCGGGGATTCAGCGGAAGCGGTCCGTGCGCGCGTCGTGCTGTTGACGAGCGAGGAGCCCACGCTTCAGGAGACGAAGGGCTCGCTGTTGGGCGAAGAGTTCGAAGCGTTCGTCGCGGCCATCGATGGGACTGCACCGACGGAAGATTTCGTCACCCGTGTGGAGCCCCGGTCATCGACGACACCTGCCGGAATTCAAGACGTGGTGCTTGTCGATCGCCTGCGGGAAGTTCGCGCATCACTCGGCTTCCGTCGATACACCCCGGAAGCGCAGCTCCTTCCGTCGGTTCCCAAGCGCCACACGGAGCGAAGCTGGTACCCAGCCATCGAGGGTTACGGCGAAGGGATCTTCATCCGCTTCGATTCGGGCGAGGTCGACGCGTGGGCCGCGCAGTGGGAGGTTCAGAAACGGGTCGAGCTGATCGCGACCAACCAAGACGGGTCCCTCCTCGGCAGCAGGTTGCACGCTAGCAGCGCCCCGTTCCTCCTCATGCACGCATTCGCACACGCGATCATGCGGGAACTCGCATTCGTCAGCGGCTACTCGGCCCCATCGCTCCGAGAGCGAATCTACTGCGAAAGCGCCGGCGACTACGCCGTGTTCATCTACACGACCTCGACGGATGTGGAGGGCACGCTCGGTGGGCTCGCGCGGCAAGGGGAATCCGACTACCTCCCGGGTGTCATCCTCCGGGCGCTCGAGCAGGTCGCCTGGTGTGCGAACGATCCCGTTTGCTCCGAGTCCGATCCGCAGAGCATCGATGGTTTGAATCTCGCCGCATGTCACGCGTGCCTCCTCGCACCGGAGACGTCATGCGAGAGCTTCAATCTCCTCCTCGATCGGACGTTGCTCGTCGGTGGCGAGGGACTGGAGGGTTACTTCCAGAAGCTGATCGAGTCGTCACTCGACCGGTCGGTGGATGCGATGGCGTGAGCGTGGCGTACGCCTCGTGGATGCGCATAGCGACACCCTCCGGGTCAGTGCGTACTTCGTGCTCCCACACCCGTAACACAGTCCATCCGCTGGCGCGGAGGGTTGCGTCTGTGTGCCGGTCGCGCTCACGGTTGGCTGTGACCTTGGCGTCCCAGTACTCCCGGTTCTGGGCGGGTCGCTGATAGTGCTCGAGACATCCATGCCAGAAGCAGCCGTCGATGAAGACCGCAAGCTTGGCCCGGGTGAAGACGACGTCCGCCGTTCGCCGCAGCCCCGAGAGTGGCGCCGTGTTGACCCGATACCGCAACCCTGCTGCATGCAGCAGGCGGCGCACCACGAGCTCTGGCTTCGTGTCGCGGCCACGGTTCGCGATCATCGACCGGCGTGTGCCCTCGGAAGTCGCCCATGAAGCGCCCGACGCGGTCATCGTTCCCCTCTCGGATCCGGCAATCCTCCACGCCGGCTGCTTGACGCAGGAAGGTCGTACCGGCCGGCTAGACTCGGGAAAATGCAGCCCACGACCCCTGACAATCGTCGCACCGACGAGGTCGAACCCGCCCGCATCAAGGTGCTCGATCTTTTCGCGGGCGCCGGCGGGCTGACGGCGGGTTTTCACGCCGCCTCGTCGAGGTTCCAGAGCGTGCGCGCGGTGGAAATGGACTTGGCAGCAGCGGCGAGCTACGCTGCGACGTTCGGCGATGACATCGTCTATGCCGGCAGCATCCAGGACTGGCTGGAGAGGGAAGAGGTGCCCGACGTCGACATCGTCATCGGGGGTCCGCCGTGCCAGGGGTTCTCGACTCTCGGCAAGCAGGACGTCAACGACGAGCGGAATTTCCTCTGGCGTCAGTACGCCGAGACCATCCGCCGCGCACAGCCGAAGTACTTCGTCGTCGAGAATGTCGCCGCCTTCGCCAAGTCGGCACAGTTCGGCGATTTCGAGCGCGCCACCCGTCCTGGCGGGGAGCTGGAGGAGTATGACTTCCGGCATGCGGTGCTGAACGCGGCGGACTTCGGTGCGTACCAGGCACGCAAGCGGGCCGTCGTGATCGGATTCCGCCGAGACCTCGGCTTTCCCGGGTTCCCGGCTCCAACGCACCTCAAAGCGCATCGCACGGTTGCGGAAGCGTTCGAGGACATCCCGTGGAAGCCGGAGCAGTCCGATCTGCCGGAGCGCTCCTACGCCTTCCGCGGCGCGTCCTATTCGGGGGCATATCGGGCCGCGGAACTTCATCTCGACCGCGATTATCGCCCCATCTCCCGTCAACGGTTCGAGGCGATTCCGCCTGGCGGCAACCGTTTCAACCTTCCCGAAGATCTGCTGGCGCCGTGTTGGAAGAACCATCGGTCGGGCTCGGGTGATGTGATGGGGCGGTTGCACTGGGATCGGCCGTCAGTGACGATCCGAACTGAGTTCTTCAAGCCCGAGAAGGGTCGCTACCTCCACCCGGAGGCGAATCGCGCAATCACCCATTACGAGGCGGCGGTGCTTCAGGGCTTCCCAGCCGATCACATGTTCGTCGGTTCGAAGACCGCGATTGCACGACAGATCGGGAACGCCGTGCCGATCCCGCTGGGTTCGGCGATTGCCCGCGTCATCGCGGATCGGTTCTAGCGCGGGACGCTGTCGTACAAGCGCGCGAGCCCCCCGATCATCAGCTTGAGGTCCTCGCTGAGCGATTCATCCGCGGGGACTCGCCCGACGGCATAGCGAATCGCACAGAGCGTGCTGGTTTCGTATGCTTCGGCGACCTTCGACCGGGGAGCATGCAGGTGGATGTCTCGCACCATCCGCGAATCGCCCGTCAGCCAATCGCCGAGAACGGCCTCACCCCATCGCACCCGCTCGCTCAATTCGCCGACCGAGCGTGCTATCAATTCTCCTCGCTTCGGCCGCGTCGATGCGTGCATGAGCGTGAGGTAGACCGCTCCGCCATCGCCCGCGAAGAGGTAGACGAGGTACCAGCCGGTCGTCGAGCTCGGGCTCAGGGAAGCGGAGTAGATGCGGACCCACGGCACCTGGCTCTTGCGGCCGATCCCGTCCTTGCCGTGAACTCCGACATCGAACGGCACCCAGCCGCCTTCGAGGCCGGATTCCACGCCAGCTTCACGTAGGAGGCTCGGGATCGTGTCCCGCACGAGCGAACCGCGACGCTGCATCGCCGGGGTGCCGCGGTCAGAGTATCTCAGCTGCAATTCCAAGACCTCGCTGATCGCTTCGCCTAGCACTGTCTAAAACCTCCTTGTGGGCCAATTCGCCGAGTCACCTCACATGGGCTTCGTAGGTAGTAACGCAGTGGCGCCTGCGCCGGTTGGAACGCTTGCCTGTGTGCGGTTGGTTGGCTAACGAGTTTCATTGGTAGATGGTGACTTTTCGCGCGGACTGACGGTCCGTCCCATTTCTCGAAAGCCGGTAAAGTCGGGAAAGAGGACGCGCGGTGTCCGGTTGTACGTGTTTTCCAGCATGAGCCTTACGCGACGCTTGATCGATTGACGAACCTTAACTGCTACGAACGGAATGGAAACACCATGGGTCGTCGCGAGAGGAGTTCCGTTCTGACGACTGTCAGGGTTGAGGAGCACATGCTTCAGCCAGTGGCGATCGACAGGCTCGTGTTCGACTCGAATGCTTTTGAACGGTCCCTGCTGCTGGGACACCTCAGGCACGCGGTCGGCGATGAAAAACCCTTCCTGTGCGCGCAGCCGATCATTCGGTGACAAGGACTCCACGACGAAAGGCGAGCCACTTCTGAGCGCATGCTCGAGTTCAGCACTCACCGACGCATTCAACAGTGCTTCGCCTTGGGTTGGCTGAGCTCGGCCATACCTTGGCCAGCCAGCAGTGTTAATGGCCAGCAGAAGGCCACTGCCCGATACGTTCCCCGCAGCTGCAGGGGGCTCTTGACACGCGAACCAGAGTGCGGTCATCGGATTGCTTGTTACATCGATGAGACGCGTACTCGTTCCATAGTGCTGAAGATCCGCTAGCAGCTGCAGATCTCCCGCCCATCCGCCATATCCGTACCCCAATCCCCATTCTCGGGCCTCCCGCAGCGTGTCCTGCTCAGCGCGTCGCAGGTTGAGCTCGTCGCTCCGGCCCGGCGTGCGCTGGAGGGAGGACACGAGGTCGAAGTCAGCGCTGGAGTGTCCGCGCCACGCGAATTGGGCACGCGAACTGAACCCTCCGATTGCCCCGAGGGCAGCAAATAACTCGGCCGCGGAGTAGGGCGTCAGGTACCAACCCGTACTTATCCAGCGCTCCGCAGTGACCACATACCCCCCAATCGGCGGGCGTGGACGTGCGATCAGCCCGATCGTGACACCCGGCCCGGCAGGTGTCACGATTGACGAGTGTCCGAATCGTCCTATCTCCGCATTGATTACATTCCAAGCGCCAGAGTAGTTCCAGTGATCACTGTGAAGGAGACCGACACTCTTAGCCGGGCCCGGACGCTCATGGAGCTGCACAACTACTCCCAGTTGCCTGTGATGCGCGGGAACCGCCCGACCGGCGTTGTGAGTTGGGAAACCATCGGCAAAGCCCTGCTCGATAACCCGCATGCTGAGCTCAGTGACTGTATTGACAGCCGAGTCGACGTTCGACGCTGCGAGGATGATCTACTTGCGTCAATCGCGTCTATCAATGCAACCGGATACATTCTGGTCGAGAATGCTGACCGGACAATTTCGGGGATAGTCACCAGTGCTGATCTGGGCGAGGCGCTTGGCGATATCGCGCGGCCTTATCTCCTATTGTCCGAAATCGAGGAGACCCTGCGCGGTCTCGTCCGGGCAGCCCTTCGTGATGGAACACTCGGCGAAGATGACGTCCGGCGTTCGCTCGAACCCAGCGGAAGGACCTTCAGCGGGGAGCCAGCGACCCTTACCCTGGGCGATATTGCAAACATCCTTGCTTCGGCTAATGGGTGGAGTGCGTTGGGAACCAGGTACGACCGGGGGGCATTGAACCGGTCCCTTGGCGACGTCACCCGATTGCGCAACAAAGTCATGCACTTTCGCAAGTTGGACGATTCAGATAGGGCTGTAGCCGCCCAACTGCCCTACATTCGCGACGTGCTGCGAAAGCTCGCGCGGGAGGTAGAACTCGGCTCGCCACCGGATAAGCGAGGGCAGGCTTACTGAACTGGGCAAGTCATGGTGGCTTGGCCGGCAATCGCCCATACCGGTCGACGCAGCTCAATGAAGGAACGGGCCTCAGGCGGGGAACGTTGCGTCGCCCTTACCGGACCTGCTCTATCAGGGAAACCCTACGGGCGCAGCCAGGGTCGTAGGCGGCGATGATCGCCGCGGCGCGGCATCCGCACGTCCATGAGCACGAGGTCGGGCCGCTGCGCGCGCACCGCCGGCAGCACGTCCGTGCCGTCGGCGGACTCGGCGACCACCGGGGTGTCGGGTTCGGCCTGGAGCACGGGACACCGGCGCGTGGGGCACTTCATCGGGCTGCACGCCCTGCAGTTGCTGCCGCTGCTCGCATGCCGGACGGCGAGACCCTGGCGGTGTACGCCGCCCTGGCGGGCCTCACGGTGGTGGCCACCGTCGCGGTGATTCGGCGAAGCGGTCGGCGAGCTGCATCGGTGGAGTAGCGACGGATGCTAGCGCCATCGCGGCGCACCGCTCCTACCGCGCGCTAGTGGTTGAGGATCGCCCACGCGAAGAGGCTGTCGATCCGTCGGATGTCCGCACCCTTCGAGATCTTAACCTTGATATGACCTGCCCGAGTCCAGAGTTCGACCTCGGCGTCGCGGTCGAGCATTCCGCGGGCGTTCTCGGTCGACCACATGTTGATCGAGCTGTAGGGAAGCGAGTAGATCTCGATCTTCTTGCCGCTGAATCCCTGGGCATCGCGAACGATGAGGCGCTTCGTCGTGAACGTGGCTGAATCGCGGAACGTCTTGAACGAGGCAACGGCCTGTTCTCCCTCCACGAGGAGCTCGCCTACATCGTCAGGCACTGGGATTTCCTTCTGCAGTGTCCACGCAAGCATCGGGGCAGTCTCTGCCATCGGGCATCCCTTCGATCGGTCGCGCCCGTCGTCGGGCACATGACCTCGCCAGCCTATGTGCGAGGAGCGCCTCGGCGCCTATGTCACGCCGCGACGATCAGCTCGCGGCATGGACCCACGTGTCGGCGCCCCGAATCGTGGCCTCGAGCTGATCGCGCGGACACACACGCCCGGCGACAACATGATCACGGCACCTGCTCTCGAAGGTGCCGTGGCGGCCCGTCGAGCACATCGACGTCGTGATCCCGCCGCGACGGGCCTCGAGCGGGTACGAGCGGCCGCCGCGGGCGTGGACGAACTCGGTGCCGGATGTCGCGCAGCGGCTGATCGATCAGGCGCAGGCAGACGGGCCCACAGGACTGCCAAGTAGTTGAACTCGGGGCACCATTTCGACGCTATGAGACCGCGCGTTGTGGAATGCTGCCAAACCGGCGAGCGGCCCGATGACGCGCATCGTGGAACCCGCAGAGATCACGACGCGCCCACGAAAGCGGAGTTACGCTGCGGGGCATGAGTGCATTCCGACCCCCGACAGCTGACATCGCCTTCATCCTCGAGCACGTGGTGGACTACGAGGCGGTCGCGCTGCTCCCGGGGTATGAGCACGCTGACCTCGAGACGGTCTCCGAGATCCTCGACGAGGCCGGCAACTTCATGGCCGAGGTGGTAGCACCCACCAACCGTGCCGGCGACCTCGAGGGATCGCGGCTGAACTCCGACGGCACAGTCAGCACGGCGGCCGGATTCAAGGAGGCGTACGCCGCCTACGTCGACGCAGGCTGGGGCTCGGTGCCGTTGCCCGAGGAGTTCGGCGGCGGCGGATTCCCGCGCACCGTGGGCCTCGCCCTCCAGGAGCTCATGACGACCGCGAACATGGCGTTCGCGCTTGCGCCGCTGCTCACGCAGGGCGCGATCGAGGCGCTCCTCCACTACGGCAGCGACGAGCAGAAGCGGCAGTGGCTCCCGAAGATGGTCAGCGGCGAGTGGGCCGGTACCATGAACCTCACCGAGCCGCACGCAGGCTCCGACGTCGGCGCCCTCACCACGAAGGCGGTGAAGCGCGCCGACGGCAGCTACGGCATCACCGGCCAGAAGATCTTCATCACCTTCGGCGACCACGACCTCAGCGAGCAGATCGTGCACCTCGTGCTCGCCCGCACGCCCGACGCGCCGGCCGGCACGAAGGGCATCTCGATCTTCATCGTGCCGAAGTTCCTGATGAACGACGACGGCTCGCTCGGCGAGCGCAACGGGGTGCACACCGTCGGCGTCGAACACAAGATGGGCATCCACGGTTCGCCCACCTGTGTGCTCTCCTACGAGGACGCGACCGGTTACCTCGTCGGTGAAGAGAACTTCGGCATGCGCATCATGTTCGTCATGATGAACAGTGCCCGCCTCTCGGTCGGCATGCAGGGCCTCGCCGTGTCGGAGCTCGCCTATCAGCAGTCGCTCGACCACGCGCGGGAGCGCATCCAGGGCCGCGCGATCGGCGCGACGCAAGACTCCCCGATCATCGACTTCCCCGACGTGCGCCGCATGCTCATGACGCAGAAGGCGTACATCGCCGCGATGCGCCGCATGATGCTGCTGACCGCGACCTACACCGACATGTCGACGCACCACCCGGACGCCGCCGTTCGCGCCCGGGCGAACGAGATCGTCGGCCTCCTCACGCCCGTCAACAAGTCGTTGGGCACCGACCTCGGCAACGAGCTCACCTCGCTCGCGCTGCAGATCCACGGCGGCATGGGCTTCATCGAGGAGACCGGCGCAGCACAGCACTACCGCGATGTGCGGATCGCGGCGATCTACGAGGGCACCAACGGCATCCAGGCCGCCGACCTCGTGGGCCGTAAGCTCCCGGTTCGCGACGGGGCATCCGCACTCGAGTTCATCGCCACCATGCGCGAACTCGACAACGAGCTCGCGGCCGCCGGTGACGAGTTCGCCTCGATCCGCACGCAACTCAACGCGCAGCTCGACACCCTCGAGCAGACGACGGTGTGGATGCTCCGCACCGGCGCCACCGACCCCAACGCCGTGTTGTCGGGGTCGACCCCGTACCAGCGCATCTGGGGGCTCGTGCTGGGTGGCTGGCTCATGGCGAAGTCGGCGCTCGCCGCCCGCGGACTCGACGCCGACGGCATCGCGGAGTCGCAGCTGCCGCTGGCCCGGTTCTACGCCGAGCAGCTGCTGCCGCAGGCGGCCGGCCTCGCCGGCGCCGCCACGGCCGGCTCGCGCGACCTGTTCGCCCTCGACGCTGATGCGCTCGGCGGCGTCGTGCGCCGTGGCGCGCGCGTCTGAGTTCGTTCGGGACGTTCACGAACGCGCCGCGGCGCGGCATCCGCCCTAGGCTGCAGCGCAGGGGGTGGAGCATGACCAAGCGGATGCCGAAGGAGCTCTACGAGCGGGAGCTCAAGGTGCTGCAGGCGCAGCTCGTCGACATGCAGGCGTGGGTGCAGCACACCGGCGCGCGGGTCGTCGTGATCTTCGAGGGGCGGGATGCCGCGGGCAAGGGCTCCACGATCAAGCGGGTGATGGAGTACCTGAACCCGCGCGTCACCCGCATCGTGGCGCTGCCTACGCCAAGCGCCCGCGACAAGACCCGCTGGTACTTCCAGCGGTACGTGTCGCACCTGCCCGCGGCGGGCGAGATCGTGCTCATGGACCGCAGTTGGTACAACCGCGCCGGCGTCGAACGCGTGATGGGGTACTGCACCAATGAGGAGTACCACCGGTTCCTGCACCAGGCGCCCACCTTCGAGCGGGTGCTCGTGGAGGACGGCATCATCCTGCTGAAGTACTGGTTCAGCGTGTCTGATGTGGTGCAGGAGGAGCGGTTCCGGTCACGCCTGAATGACCCCATGCGGCGGTGGAAGCTCAGCCCGAACGACGTGATGTCGATCACGAAGTGGGAGGACTACTCCCGCGCGAAGGACACCATGTTCGTGCACACCGACATCGCCGAGGCGCCCTGGTACGAGGTCGAGAGCGACGACAAGCGGCGCTCGCGCATCAACATGATCGCGCACCTGCTGTCGAAGGTGCCGTGGGGGCCGGTCGAGCACATCGACGTCGTGATCCCGCCGCGACCTGCCTCGAGCGGGTACGAGCGGCCGCCGCGGGCGTGGACGAACTCGGTGCCGGATGTCGCGCAGCGGCTGATCGATCAGGCGCAGGCAGAGGGCTGAGCGCCACGACCAGCTCAGTGGGCTGGGCGACGGCGTAGGGCGTCGATGTCACGCCGCGCGAGGTGCACCGCCTCGCCCGCGAGGGACGCGACACGCTGGGCCATCGCGATGAGCTGCTCTCGGTGATCCTGGTCCTTCACCGTGATCGTCGCCGTGAAGCCGGAGCCGCCGAGGGAATGGCCGAGATCGATCCTGGCGCGCTCGGACGCCGCGAGTCGCGCCAGGGCCTCCGCGCCGATCCAACCCGAGTGACCGGCGATGGCATCGCGAGCGACATCGAGCTGTCGGTCGGCGTCCCTGATCGCGTGATGCACGTGCTGTACGAGCGGAATCAGATCCGTCGCGCGCTCGCGGGCAGCGGTGATCGCGGCATCCAGCGCGGCACGCGCTTCGCGCAGTCGGCTCAGGTGGGCGAACGGGTCGGTGTTGACGCCGGTGGGCGGGAGGGCGGCGAGGGCGGCCTGCAGTTCGCCGATCGTGTCCGCGACGCGGCGAGAGCGGGGCTCTTCGAGGGCGGCCGCGAGATCGCGACGGGACTCCACGACGAGTGCGGCCAGCGTGGACTCCGCTCGCAACGCCTCGACCTCGAAGGTCTCGACCGCATCGAGGAGGGTCGCCGCTCGGCGCACCGATTCGACGGATGCCTCGAGCGCGACGCTCGCCTGCTCGCGATGACCGGCGGCACGACGGCGCTCGGCCACGCCGACGCTGTGTTCGGCGAATCCGAGCAGCTGATCGGCCTCGGCGACGTTGCCGTTCACGTCGACGAGCGCCTCCGGCGCGTAGCGGGCGGCGAGGTGGTCGATGGTCGCGCGGGCGTGCGGGAAACGAGAGCGCAGCGCCGCGGCATCCGCTCGCACGCCGGCAATGACCTCGGGCGCACGACGCGCCAGCACGATCCGGTCGGCGAGCAGGGCGAGCTGCTCGTCGAGCTCGCGATCGACCGAGTCGCACAGCTGCACGATGTGCGCGTACCGCGCCCGGATCTCGTCGGCGGTGCCGGGAATCGCCTCGTGGTTGAGCCGGTGCAACCGGAAGGCGTCGCCCAGGCGCCGGCGCGCGGCATCCAGCGCGTCGGCCGCCTGCGTGATCGACTGGGGTCCCAGCTCCGCCTCGGCGAACCCGAGCTCGTCGGCGGTGCCGCGGATGCGCTCGTCGGCGGCGACCAGCGCCCGTCCAGCCCGCCTCGCCAGTTCGGCGTCGTGGACTTCGAGATGCTCTGCAGGGCGACTGCGCCCGACCCGGAACGCGACCATGGTCCATCGTAAGTTCGCGGCCCGCTGACTGCTAGCGTGTGCCGCATGCCAGCACCGGTGCAGCACCTGATCGAGTCGATGTTCGCGGGAGTCCAGGCCCTCGATGTCGATGCCGCGACCGCGTCGATGTCGGACGACATCGTGCTCTACGACCCGCACTACCCGTATCCCGACATGGTGGGCATCGCGGCCGTGCGCGAAGGACTCACCTGGGCGTTCACGCAGATGAAGAGCATGCGGTTCGACATCGAGCGGTGGTTCTTCGACGAGGCCGGCACCTCGGTCGTCGTCGAGACCTCCACCCATCACGTGTTGAACATGGGCAGCAAGCGCCTCGACTTTCCGCAGGTGTTCGTCATCGACACCGACGGCGAGCGCATCACGGAGATGCGCGCCTACGAGCCGTACGGCCCGCACGGTTCGACGGGCTTCGGGTTGAAGATCGGGCACGCCGTGTACCGGATGTCGCACCGACGGTCGGCGAGCGCGCAGCCCGCGAGCGTGCAGCCGGCCCGTTAACCGCGGCGCCGGCCACACGGCATCCGCTCAGTCGTTGAAGCCGTCGAGCAGGCTGCAGGGGTACCGCACCCGTGGGCGCTTCGCTATCGTCGTCGCGTCGGGAAGGGAGCTCCAATGGGCGCGGCGCATCGGCTGGCATTCCATGCCGCGACGGGCGTCGACGACTGGAGGATGCTCTACTGCGGGCCGATCGCGTACTTCGCAACTGAGTCGGTACGTGCCGGTGTCGCGTTCGCCGCCRCCGTCGCGGCCCTCGACGGGCTCGCGGAGCATCCGCCGCTCATCGACGTGCGGCCGAGCGGAGTGACGGTGCGACTGCACGGCGACATCATGGACTTCACCGACGACGCCGTGGCGGATCGAGCCCGCGTCGCCTCCGCCGCCGCGCGGGAACGCGGACTCGCCCCGCGCCCCGACCTCACCCAGGACGTGCAGATCGCGATTGCGAGCCGGCTGCCGGTCGATGAGGTGCGGCCGTTCTGGCGAGCGGTGCTCGGGTACATCGATCACACGGGCGGCGACCTCGTCGACCCGCATGGTCGCTGGCCGTCGGTCTGGCTGCAGCAGCTCGATGCCGAGAAGCCGTTGCGGCACGCCATGCATCTCGACCTGGCCGTGCCGCGCGAGATCGCGGGTCGACGGCTCGACGCAGCAATCGCCGCGGGTGGGCGCGTCGCCTCCGACACCGCCGCGGTGAGGTACTGGACCTGCGCGGATGCAGCGGGGAACAAGGTCGACCTCGTCGCCTGGCCTGACCTGCCGATGCCCGAGGACGAGGCGCTGCGACTCGGGGCCGACGGCGTAGGCGCTGGGGATATCGCGCTCGGGCGGCCGGTGCCCGAGTCGGCGGCGGAAGAGAGCGGCGCTCCCGCCGTCGCCGCCCGACTCGCCTACCTCGAGCGAGGCGAGGCCAAGTTCGCGGCGTTCCGCGACGCATCCGATCTGGTCGACTGGCCGGTGGTCTTCGGGGGACCGACCGCCTGGTTCCGCAGTGGGTCGCTCGCGCGCAGCGCCGAGCTCGCCGGGCTGCTCGAATCGCTGGACGGGACGGATCGAATGCACCTCGACCTCCGCGCCGACGGCCTGACGGTTCGGCTCGCCCAAAACCCCACCGAGCTCGTCAACGCCGACCTCGACCTCGCGCGGCGCGTCTCTGCGGTCTCCCGCGAGTTCGGCAGCGAGTCCGACCCGTCGCACGTGCAGACGATCCAGATGGCGATCGCGTCGAAGCCCGACGACGACGTGCGCCCGTTCTGGCGCGAACTGTTCGGGTATGCCGAGCTCGGCGGCGAGGACCTGATCGACCCGCAGGGTCGCGGGCTGAGCCTCTGGTTCCAGGAACTCGCCGCTGAGAAGCCACTGCGGCACGCGTTCCACATCGAAGTCTCGGTGCCCCGCGCCGTCGGGCGGGCGCGCGTGGACGCCGCGCTCGCGGCCGGCGGGCGGATCGTCGACTCGAACGAGCAGGAGTCGTGGACCCTCGCCGACCCCGCGGGCAACAAGGTCGACATCACGATCTGGCCAGACCGCGACCTCGCGGAGTAGTCGCCTCAACCACTCGCCCCCGGTATTTCGGGAGATCGCACATGAGGGAATCGGCCTGATCGGACCCACGGATCGGCTGCGACGCACGACGACGACGACATCACGGACCCGAAGGTGATCCCCAGCGGACGTGTCGGGCGCCTCAAGACGGCGATCGAGTTCCGCGACTCTGACTTCAACTCGTGATAGTGGCGAGTAGCACCGCAAGACGGTCCTCGCCATCGCCCGGAATCCGACCGGAGCGCTGCAGCATCGTCAGCCCGTGAAGGCTCGCCAAGAGCACCTCGGCGAGCGTGTCGGGCCGCTCAGTGAACGGCTGTACGGCCGCGCGGATCTCTGAGAACCCAGCCGTCAACTGCGGCAGAGTGGACGCATCGGCGAACGCCAGACCTGTGCCGCGCACGAACATCGCGTCGTACATGGCCGGATGCGCCGCAGCGTAGTCGAGGTACGCGCGGCTGAGCGCCTCGAGTGACCGCTCGGGGTTGGATGCGCTCGCGCGAGCCTGTGCGAGCGCATCGGCGATCTCAGCGAAGCCCTCGACGGCGACCGCGTCGATGACCGCATCCATCGACGCGAAGTGCGAGTAGATGACCGGCTGCGTGTAGTCGATCGCATCGGCCAGCCGTCGTGAGGTGACGGCCGCCCAACCCTCGGCCTCGGCGAACTCGCGGGCGGCAGCAAGGATCGCGGCCCGCCGCTGCTTGCGTCGCCGCGCCATCCGCTCACTTGTTGCCACGACCAGAGACTACCGCTTGGGTGAAAGGGATGCTAGCGTCGCTATAAATATTTCAGCGAAAGGAAACAGATGGATCTCGCACAATTCACCCTGGCGACCTGGATCGGCGCCTCCCTCGCGCTCGTGCCCGCCCTAGGCATCATCTTCGTCGGCATCTCATACCTCGTCTCGCCGACCGCGACCGCGCGGGGCTTCGGGTTCACCAGCGCGATCACCCCCGAGGTGATCCCATGGCTGCACATTAAGGGGCCCCGCGACATCGCCTCGGGGCTCGTCGTGTTGGCGATGCTCGTCTTCTTCGGGCCGACGGCAGCCGCGGTCACCCTCCTCGTCGAAGCACTCATCCCGATCGGCGACGCGCTCATGATCGCCCGCAACCACGGCCGCCGAGCGATCGCCCTCGGCGTCCACGCATCGACGGCGGCGGTGATGATCGTCGCTGCGGTGCTGTTGTTCCTTTGAGGACCGGCGCCGGTGTTCCTTTGAGGACCGGCGCCGGCGCGCCGAGCGGATGCCGCGGCATCCGCTCACTGCAATCAGTGGCCTCAGTCGATGAAGCCGTCGAGGATGCTGCCGATGACCAGGCCGCCGAGGATGCCGCCCATCATGTCGCCGCCGCCGCTGCGTCGACCGCCGCCCCAGCCCTGACCGCCCCACTGCCCCGGGTCCTGCGGACGCGACGCGTCGATGTCGCGTTGCGCGAGCTGCAGGGCCTCGCCCGCGAGGTACGCGACCCGCCGCGCCATGTGCATCGCCTGCTCGCGGTGGTCCTCGTCGATGACGGTGACGAGCGCCGCGGGCGTGCCGAGGAAGCGGTCGAGGTCGAGCCGGATGCGCTCGGACTCGGCGAGCCGGGTGCGAGCGTCGGCGCCGATCCAGCCGCGGTAGCCGGCGAAGAC
>NZ_JBFUCL010000043.1:0-16401 GCF_056405255.1 Agromyces sp. P1_H4
CGTTCGCACGGTCGGTGCTACATGGGGGGCATGAGCACCGTGTCGATGAGGTACACCGTCGCGTTGGCCGTGTGCACGCCGCCGCAGATCACCTTGGCGTCGTTGACCATGAGGTCGTCGCCCGAGCCGGTCACCTCGACGGTGCCGCCCTGCACGGTGGTCTGGGTGCCGACGACGTCATCGGGCGTCAGCTGGCCCGGCACCACGTGGTAGGTGAGGATGCTCGTGAGCGTCGCGGAGTCCGTCTTCAGCGCCTCGATCGTGGCCGGGTCGATCTTCGCGAACGCGTCGTCGACCGGGGCGAACACGGTGAACTCGTCACCGTTCAGGGTGTCGACGAGGTTCACGTCGGGGTTCAGCTGTCCCGAGACCGCCGCGGTCAGGGTGGTCAGCACCGGGTTGTTCGACGCGGCCGTCGCGACGGGGTCTTGCGACATGCCCTCGACCGACCCGGCGCCGTCGGGCACCTGCTCGGCGTAGGCGGCGCAGCCGGGGCCGACGAGGTCGGCCGCGGGATCCGCCATGGCCTCCTCGGTGGGCTCGGCCGACTCGGACATGGTGGGTTCTTCGCTCTCGGTGGCGCTTCCGCTCATGCTGCAGCCGGCGAGCCCGAGCGTCGCGAGGGCGACGATCGAGGCGGCGGCGATGGCGGTGCGAGTGCTGCGTGACGAGGATCGCATCGGTGTACTCCTTCGTGGAAGTCGGCCTCGTTCGGGGCCGATGCGAGGGGTTCGGCGTGGGCTCGGGAACGGATTGGACCGATCGCCGATCGGGGTGCGGCGGCATCCGACCAATCGGATCGGCCGTCGGCTGCGAATCACCGACGACCCGAGAGAGCAGGAACCCCCGTGACCACCCCAGCCCCCGCCGAGGGATGAGCCGTGCACTGGCCCATCCTCGGGCGCGCGCCGCAACCGGTGCCGCGCCGCAGCAGCGATCTGTCATGCTTGACGAGATGGCAGACGACGGCGAGCGCACGTCGGCGTCGCGCCCGACGATCGACGAACTGCTCGCTCACGTCGGGCGCGGTGACCGCGTCGCGTTCAGTGCGCTCTACGACGAGACGGCGCCGCGCCTCTTCGGCCTCATCCGCCGCCTGGTCGTGGATCCGGCGCAGGCCGAGGAGGTGACCCAGGACGTGTACCTCGAGATCTGGCAGTCGGCCGCCCGCTTCGACGCCGACAAGGGCAACGCGCTCTCGTGGATGTTCACCATGGCGCATCGCCGCGCCGTCGACCGCATCCGCTCGGCCCAGGCGTCGCGCGATCGCGACCTCCGCATCGGCGTGCGCGACCTCGACGTACCCGTCGACACGGTGGCCGAGGCCGCCGAGACGAGCGTCGAGCACGAGCGCGTCCAAGGCGCGCTGGGCGAACTGAGCGACCTGCAGCGCGAGTGCGTGCGGCTCGCCTACTACGGCGGCCTCACCCAGAGCGAGATCGCCGAACGACTCCAGGTGCCGCTCGGCACGGTCAAGACCCGGTTGCGAGACGGCATGATCCGGCTCCGCACGGCATTGGGGGTGACGACATGAGCCACGACCAGGATCGACCCGACGACGGCTCGGATCGCCGACCCGCCTCCGTCGAGGCGTACCGGGGGCTCGCGGCGGCCTATGCGCTCGACGCGCTCGACCCCGACGAGCGCGTCGCGTTCGAGCGCGTGCTCGCCGACTCCGCCGAACTGCGCGAGGAGGTCGACGCCTACGCGCGATCGGCGTCCCACCTCGCCGAGCAGACCGAAGCCGTGGCGCCGCCGCCGTCGCTGAAGGCGGGCCTCATGGCCGCGCTCGATCGCACGCCGCAACAGGCGCCCGGGCAGCCGAGGCCGCAGGTGGCCTCGGCTCCCGTCACGGCGGCCGCGTCGGTCACGGGTGCCCCGTCGGTCGACGCCGCCCCGGTTCGCGATGTCGAGTCGGCTCCGGATGTCGCGTCGATTCGGGATGTCCCGTCGGTTCCGGATGCCGTGTCAGTTCCGGATGACGTGTCGCCGGCCGCCCCCGCCTCATCCCCGCCGCCCGCGGCTCATGCGCCGGGCCCGGTCGAGTCCGCCGCTCACCGCCGGTGGTTCCAGCGGCCCGTCGCCGTCATCGTCTCGGCCGCGGCGGCCGTCGTGCTCATCGCCGGCATCGTGCTCGGCGTCGGATGGTCGGGGCCGAACGGGTGGGGCGCCCAGCGCGAGATGGACGCCATCGCTTCAGCGCCCGACGCCCAGTCGCAGACCCACGAGGTTCCGGGCGGCGGCGAGATCACGCTCGTGACCTCGGCCGCGAAGGGCCGGTCGGGCGTCGTGGTCGACGGACTGCCGCCCCTCGAGGCCGGCCAGACCTACGAGCTCTGGTACATCGACGACTCGGGGGCCGCGGCCGCCGGCACGTTCGACGCGAACGGCGGCGAGACGTGGCGCGTGCTCGACGGTTCCTTCAGCCCCGGGGTCGCGGTGGGCGTCACGGTCGAGCCAGAGGGCGGCTCAGCGCAACCCACCACCGATCCGATCGTCGTCATCGCCACGTAGTCGGGTCCCCACAAGCGACGCGGCCGCGGGCCGGTCCTCGGTTATGGTCTGAGGTGCCCGTCGACACCACGCCGGGTCACAGCACACGACGAGGAGTGATGGATGCGCGTCGGCATGTTCCTGAGCTACGCAGGCGGATTCCGCGAGGTCGCCGATGAGGTGGCCGAGCTCGAGCGGGCGGGCGTGGACCTCGTCGCCGTGCCGGAGGCCTACTCGTTCGACGCGGTGAGCCAGCTCGGCTTCCTCGCGGCGCGCACGTCGACCATCACGCTCGCGTCGGGCATCCTGCAGCTCTACACGCGCACCCCCACGCTCACGGCGATGACGGCCGCGGGCCTGGACTACGTCTCCGGCGGACGCTTCGAGCTCGGCATCGGGGCATCCGGGCCCCAGGTGATCGAGGGATTCCACGGGGTGCGCTACGACGCACCGCTCGCCCGCACCCGCGAGATCGTCGACATCTGCCGCATGACCTGGCGGCGCGAGCCGGTGGTGCACGACGGTGCGAAGTACCGCATCCCGCTGCCAGCCGGCGAGGGCACCGGGCTGGGCAAACCGCTGAAGCTCATCAACCACCCGGTGCGCGAGCGCATCCCGATCACGATCGCCTCCCTGGGCCCCAAGTCCGTCGAGCAGACGGCGGAGATCGCCGACGGCTGGCTGCCGATGTTCTTCCACCCCGAACGGGCGGGCGACGTGTGGGGCGAGGCGCTGGCGGCCGGCGCCGCCAAGCGGTCCGCCGACCTGGCCCCGCTCGACGTGTTCGCCAGCCCGGCGCTCGCCATCACCGATCGTCCCGAGGCGGTGCTGCCGCTCGTGAAGCCGCAGCTGGCGCTCTACGTCGGCGGCATGGGCGCCCGCGGCAAGAACTTCTACAACGACCTCATCTCGAGCTACGGCTTCGAGGCGGAGGCGGCGCGCATCCAGGACCTCTACCTCGAGGGCCGTCGTGACGAGGCCATCGCCGCAGTGCCCGATGAGCTCGTACGCGCGGTGTCGCTCATCGGTCCGGCCTCGTACGTCGCCGAACGGGTCGAGGCGTTCCGTGCCGCGGGCGTCACCACGCTGTCGGTCACCCCGCTGGCTCGCGACTCGGCCGAGCGCGTCGCGCTGATGTCGGGGTTCCGGGCGCTCGTCGGCTGACCTGCGCTCGGGCACATCGCTTCGACGGTTTCGACTGCGGGGGTCCACAACCGCACCGGGATACCGGCGTTCCGCGCACGGTCGATCGGCCGATGCCCCTTTCGGCCGCGGGCTTGCGGGGCTACCGTGTTGTCACCCGCTCGACGCCGTGCGGGAAGGGGAACCTGGGGAGGAGCTGCCGTGACGGGGACGTCCGAGTCCTCCACGTGACCCGGACTCCCGTCGGGCGGTGCCCCGGGGAGTCGGGCCGCGTCAGTCGGGGTCGGAGACGAGCTCGAGCCGGGCGGCGATCGCAGTCACCGCGGCATCCATGGTCGCGTAGCGGTAGACCACTCCCGGACGTGGACGCATCCACAGCATCTCGTAGCCGTCGTCGATGGTCTGGAGGTAGCCGACGACGCGCCTGAGGTCACCGTCCGCATAACGGTCGTTGCACACGCGCCACGTGGTCGGACTGAGCGGCATGAGCTCCACGTGGGAGCGGGTCTGCGTTTCCTGTCGGGCGAGCATCTCGCACCATTCCCCATCGAATCCGCGGTTCATTCATGGCGGACCGGCACCGACCGACACGTCCTGGGATGCGCGTGGTCGATTGCGCTGCGCCGGTCGGCCCGGCCCGCCTGTCCGGGTCTTGCGACCCGTGACTACAGTTCTACGCGGGGCCTTGGGGCGTTCGATAGGCCCTTGACATGCCTCAGGCGAGATGCGATATTGCGGTGCCCCCACAGGGACTCGAACCCTGGACCCACGGATTAACCTGCTGCACTGGGTTTCCCCAGCCACCGCCGTGGCGGCTTGCAGTCTGGACTATATCTTCACCTTCGACCGGATCGTTCAGGTGCGCCGCGTGTAGTCTCTGAGGTTCCCTTGCGGTTACCTGCTGATTACCCAATCCGGTCCGATTGTCACTGCCTCGTGCGAACGAGGCGAGTACGGCCGGCTCTCAGGGCGTTCCAGCATATAGCGGCGGTCATCCAGCGCATTTCGGCGCTGGCGCTCCATTGTTGTGTTGAAGTCCGTTGCTCTAACCAACTGAGCTATAGGGGCATCGACCACCCTAACAGGAGCCGCATGCCGGTCCCTCGTCCAGCCGAGGCGAGTAGCCTTGCCGCAATGGCTTCCGACTTCCATCGACCCACTCGCTTCCCGAACGGCATGTTCGAGGGTTACCTCGGCGCCGAGGATCCGGCTCACGTGAGCCGGGTCGCCCACGACACCGCGGCCGCGATCCTGTCCCGGGTGCGTGCCGATCCCGACCCGGCGGTGGTCGAGCGACTCGTCACCTACACCGACGAGCACGGCATCGACGCGATCGCCGAGCTCTGGTCCCACGCGTCGGCGAAGAGCCTGCCGGGGGCGCTCTGGCGGGTCTACCTGCTGCGCACCCTGATCCGCCAGGACCCGCTGGGCATCAGCCTGGCGTTCCAGCGCGGCACCGAGGTCTCGCACACGATCGACCAGGTCGTCGCGGGCGCACCGGTGCCGGCCGGTCCCGACGAGGTGCGCGAGCTCGCCGACCGCATCCTGCACGGGCTCTTCGCCGGCGACTTCGCGGTGGCGCTCGACCGTGCCGCCGCCTTCTCGCGGGTCGTAGCGGCCGGCTTCACGAGCCTCGCCGACGATGCGGATGCCGCGGACGCGGTGCACCCCGATCGCCCCGGCGAGCTGACCCAGCGGGCGCTGCGCCTCACCCAGCTCGCAGACGAGCTGTCCTCGTGCGCCCGGCTCTGGCGTCGCGACGCCCTGGACTGAGTCGACGCCCTGGACTGAGCCGACCGCGCCGCTTCGGCACGCGGATGCCTCGACGGCGCGCACCCGGGAATGAACCACCCCCCGACCTCGTTTACACTTGATGTGCCGGGCCGCAGTAACCCCGGGCTCCAATATTCGCCGCTCCGAGCGGCCTCGCGCCGAGAGGCGTTCTGCGGCCCGGCATTTCCATGCCCGGGCGCGGCCGACGCCCGGTCGTCATCCCTTTCGGCCCGGCTCGGCCCTCCCGGCACCGGCTCGTCCGCGTAGCATCGGAGGATGCCCGACACGCTCACCCTGCTGATCGAACCGCTGCCCGCCGACGCCCCCGCGACCGATCTCGACCGCACGTTCCGCGAGGTGGATGCCTCGGCTCCCGCGCTCCGGGTGGGCGAGCTCTCGACGCAGCRCGGCGACGGCATCTTCGAGACCATCGGCGTGGTCGACGGCCACCCGCAGGAGGCCCGGCCGCACCTCGAGCGGCTGCGCAACTCGGCGCGCATCTGCGAGCTGCCCGAGCCGAACCTCCCGCAATGGGAGGCGGCCATCGCGCGAGCCGTCGCGAGCCTTCCGGTGACGGGCGAGTTCGCGCTCAAGCTCGTGCTGAGCCGTGGCGTCGAGCACGGGCCGGCGCCCACCGCGTGGTTGCACGTGGCGCCCGCGGCCGACTTCAGCGCGGTGCGCGAGCGCGGCATCCGCGTCGTCACGCTCGATCGCGGCTACGACCGCGGCACCGCCGAGCGCGCACCCTGGCTGCTCCTCGGGGCGAAGACGCTGAGCTACGCCGTGAACATGGCGGCGCTCCGCGAGGCGCGCCGCCGTGGCGCGGACGACACGATCTTCGTCACGAGCGACGGCTACGTCATGGAGGGCCCGACCTCGAGCGTCATCCTCCGGCACGGCGAGGTCTGGTCCACCCCCGCGCCCTCGGGCGCCATCCTCCACGGCACGACCCAGCTGAGCCTGTTCGAGCACCTCGAGGCATCCGGTCGGCGCACCGAGTACCGCGACATCCCCGTCGACGAGCTCAGGTCGGCGGATGCCGCGTGGCTCGTGTCGAGCGTGCGGCTGGCCGCGGGCATCACCGAGCTGGACGGGCAGCCGATGCCCTACGACGTGGAGGAGACGCGCGACCTCAACGCGTACCTGCTGAGCCCGCGCGACTGACGGTCGCCGTCGGCGAAGGGGCGGTGATCAGCCGAAGCGGCCCGACACGTAGTCCTCGGTGGCCTGCACGGTCGGGTTCGAGAAGATCGTGGTGGTGTCCGCGTACTCGATGAGGTTGCCGGGCTTGCCGGTGCCGGCGATGTTGAAGAACGCCGTCTTGTCGGAGACGCGGCTGGCCTGCTGCATGTTGTGCGTCACGATGACGATCGTGTACTGCAGCTTGAGCTCCTCGATGAGGTCCTCGATCGCGAGCGTGGAGATCGGGTCGAGCGCCGAGCACGGCTCGTCCATGAGGATGACCTCGGGCGACACCGCGATGGCGCGGGCGATGCAGAGGCGCTGCTGCTGGCCGCCCGAGAGGCCCGATCCGGGGCGGTCGAGGCGGTCCTTGACCTCGTTCCAGAGGTTGGCGCCGCGCAGCGACTTCTCGACGAGGTCGTCGGCATCCGTCTTGGAGATGCGCCGGTTGTTGAGCTTCACGCCCGCGAGCACGTTCTCCTTGATGGACATCGTGGGGAACGGGTTGGGTCGCTGGAAGACCATGCCCACCTGGCGCCGCACGAGCACCGGGTCGACGTCGGGGTCGTACAGGTTGTTGCCGTCGACGAGCACCTCGCCCTCGACGCGCGCGCCGGGGATCACCTCGTGCATGCGGTTGAGCGTGCGGAGGAAGGTCGACTTGCCGCAGCCCGACGGGCCGATGAAGGCGGTGACGCTGCGGGGCTCGATCTCGAGGCTCACGCCCTCCACAGCGAGGAACTTGCTGTAGTAGACGTTGAGGTCGCGGACTTCGATGCGCTTTGACACGGATTTCCTTACTGGGGGAGGGTCAGCGGCCGAACTTCGGTGCGAAGAACTTGGCGACGAGACGGGCGATGAGGTTCAGCGCCATGACGATGAGGATGAGGGTGAGCGCGGCGGCCCACGCGCGGTCGAGGTACGCCTCGGGCGGATTGCCCTGGTTGGCGTACTGCGTGTAGACGAAGACGGGCAGCGACGACATGCGACCGTCGAACAGGTTCCAGTTCATGCTCTGCGTGAACCCCGCCGCGATGAGGAGCGGCGCGGTCTCGCCGATGACCCGCGAGATCGAGAGCATGATGCCGGTCGTGATGCCGGCGATGGACGTCGGGAGGACCACCTTCACGATGGTGAGCCACTTCGGCACGCCGAGGGCGAAGGCCGCCTCGCGCAGCTCGTTCGGCACGAGGCGGAGCATCTCCTCGCTCGACCGCACGACCACGGGGATCATCAGGACCGACAGGGCGACGGCGCCGGCGATGCCCGTGCGGGTGCCCGGCCCCAGGAAGATCGAGAACAGGGCGTACGCGAAGAGGCCGGCGACGATCGACGGGATGCCGGTCATGACGTCGACGAGGAACGTGATGCCCCGCGCGAGGCGGCCGCGCCCGTACTCGACGAGGTAGATCGAGGTCATCAGGCCGATGGGGATGGAGATGATCGCCGCGGTGCCCGTCATGAGCACGGTGCCGACGATCGCGTGCAGCACGCCGCCGCCCTCGCCGGTCACGTTGCGCATCGACATCGTGAAGAAGTCCGCGTCGAACCGGTTGAGCCCGAACGTGATGACGGTGATGGTGAGCGAGATGAGCGGGATCATCGCGAGCACGAAGGCACCCGTCACGAGCGCCGTGACGAGGCGGTCCATCGCCCGCCGGCGGCCCTCGACGAGCATCGAGAAGAGCCAGATCGACGGGATGTAGAGCACGGCGCCGACGAGCAGCGCGCCGCCCCAATTGAATCCGCTGCCGTCGGCGAGGGCGAGCACGCCGAAGATCGCGGCCGCCACGAGGATGGCTGCGCCGAGGATCATCCACGGTGCGGGGGTGGGCAGGCGACCGGCGGTCAGGGAGTTCTCGATGGGCACCGCGACGGCGGTGGGCTCGGGCTTCGTCGTGACGGACATCAGTTGGCTCCCGAGAATTCCTTGCGGCGGCTGACGATCCAGCGTGCGATGGCGTTGACCACGAAGGTCACGATGAAGAGGATGAGGCCCGTCGCGATGAGCACGTTGACGTTCATGCCGTAGGCCTCGGGGAACGTCAGGGCGATGTTCGCGGCGATCGTCGACGGGTTCACCGAGGTCAGCAGCTTGAACGTGACCGCGCCGCTGGCGGAGAGCACCATGGCGACGGCCATCGTCTCGCCGAGCGCCCGGCCGAGGCCGAGGACCGCGGCGGAGACGATGCCCGAGCGGCCGAAGGGCAGCACGGCGGTGCGGATCATCTCCCACCGGGTGGCGCCGAGCGCGAGTGCGGCCTCCTCGTGGAGGACCGGGGTCTGCAGGAACACCTCGCGGCAGATCGCGGTCATGATCGGCAGCACCATCACGGCGAGCACGATGGCGGCGGTGAGGATCGTGCGGCCGGTGCCCGAGACGGGGCCGGCGAAGAGGGGGAACCAGCCGAAGTTGTCGACGAGCCAGGAGTACACCGGCTGCACCGCCGGGGCGAGCACGCCGATGCCCCAGAGGCCGAAGACCACGGAGGGCACCGCGGCGAGCAGGTCGACGATGTAGCCCAGGACCGAGGCGAGGCGGCGCGGCGCGTAGTGCGAGATGAAGAGGGCGATGCCGATCGAGACCGGGATGGCCATGAGCAGGGCGAGGGCCGCGGCCCACACCGTGCCGAAGAGCAGGGGACCGACGTAGTTCCAGAAGTTGTCGGTGAGGATCGACGCGTCCTCGTGGCTCGCGACGAGCGCGGGAAGGCTCTGCACGATGAGGAAGACGGCGACGGCGGCGAGCGTGACGAGGATCATCGATCCCGCGAAGACCGCGGAGCCCGAGAAGACCCGGTCGCCCGGTCGCTGCTTCGCCTTGATGGCGGTGGTGGCGGTGCTCATCTGGCGTGATCCTCGAGTTCAGGTGATGGTGGATCGTGGGACATGACCGTGCCCGACCCCGTCGCGTTCATGAGGAAACGTCGGGGTCGGGCACGAACCTACTACTGGATCGAGTCGATCGCAGCGGTGATCTGCTCGCGCAGGCTGTCCGAGATCGGCGCAGAGCCGGCGGCGTCAGCCGCCACGTTCTGGCCCTCGGGGCTGGCCATGTACGAGAAGTACGACTTCACGAGCTCGACGTTCTCGTCGTCCTCGTAGTCCTGGCAGCCGATGATGTAGCTCACGAGCACGATCGGGTAGACGCCGGCCTCCTCGGAGGTGCGGTCGATCTCGATGGCGATGTCGCCGTCGGCGCGACCCTCGGCCTCGGGCGAGGCGTCGACGATGGCCGCGGCGGCCTCGGGCGAGAACTCGACGAAGTCGTCGCCGACCTGCACCGCGACGGTGCCCAGGTCGCCGGCGCGCGAGGCGTCGGCGTAGCCGATGGTGCCGGTGCCGTTGGTGACCGCGTCGACGACGCCCGAGGTGCCCTGTGCGGCCTCGCCGCCCTCGAACGGCCAGACGCCGTCGGCCTCATACGTCCACACGTCGGGAGCCGCGGCGCCGAGGTAGTCGGTGAAGTTCTCGGTGGTGCCCGAGTCGTCGGAGCRGTGCACGGGCGTGATCGCCAGGTCGGGCAGCGTCGCGTCGGGGTTCAGCGCGACGATGGCCTCGTCGTTCCAGTTCGTGATGGTGCCGGCGAAGATGCCCGCGATGGTCGCGGCGTCGAGGTTGAGCGTGTCGACGCCCTCGACGTTGAAGATCACCGCGATGGGGGAGATGTACATGGGCAGCTCGACCACCGAGGTGTCGGCGGCGCACTTGGCGAAGCCGCCGGCGGCGATCTCCTCGTCCTTGAACGCGCGGTCCGAGCCGGCGAAGTCGCTCGCACCCTCGAGGAAGGTCTCGCGGCCTGCGCCCGAGCCCGAGGGGTCGTAGTCGATCGTCACGTCGGGGTTGGCCGTCTGGAAGCCGGCGATCCACGCCTGCTGTGCGGCATCCTGCGAGGACGCGCCGGCGCCGACGAGGTTGCCCGAGAGCGACGAGGCCGACTCCGAGGCGGCGGTGCCGCCCTCGTTCGCGGCGCAGGAGCTGAGCGCGATCGCCGCGGTGATGGCGACGACGACGGGCACGCCGAAACGCTTGAGGTTCACGTGATTCCCTTCCGGGGTTCTGATTGCAGGGGATGGGCCGGGTGCCGGCCCGCCTGCGACGCTAAGCCGCGCGCCTTACGAGCTTCCGCCACGACGGTAAACGGCAGGTGAACGAGCCCTGTCGCACGGATGCCGCGGGCTGGGAGTTCCCCGGAAGCCGCCCGCGCGACCGCGTCAGGCGCGGGGCGCGTGCGTCTCGATGGCGACGATGCCCGAGCCGGAGTTCGTGGCCGAGAGGTGCACCACGCTGAAGGCGCCGGGCTCGAGCCCCGCGGCATCCGTCACGTACGAACCGAGCGGCGTGGCCGTCGCCAAGGCGATCTCGCGCACCATCTCGGGCAGCACGGGACCGTGTCCGCAGATCACGGCCGGCTTGCCCGCGCGCACGCGCTTGCCGACGACGCGGCGCACCTCGTCGTTGCCCGACTCCCAGGCGTCCTGGCTGATGCCCTCGTCGCGCTTGATCGGGATGCCGGTGGCGGCGGCGAGGGGCGCGACCGTGGTGACGCAACGCACCGCGGGCGACGTGACGATGCGCCGGGGCGCCCACGCCGTGATCGTGTCGACGAGCGCGGCCGCCTGCTGCACGCCGCGCTCGGCGAGCGGGCGCGCGGCATCCGTGCCCTTCCATCCGCCCCGTGAGACGGCCTTGCCGTGCCGCACCAGAAGGAGCGGGAAGGTGCTCGTGACGCCCTGGTCGAGCAGCTTCGCGAACGTGTCGAGGATCTCGACGTCGGGTTCGTAACTGAGGTAGCCGCGGGCCCGCTTCACCGTGACCCACTCGAGGGCGGCGATCTCTGAGTTCGGCTTGAACGTCGATCGCTGGACGGCGCGTTCGCTCACCTCGGCGGCCCAGTAGTGCACGATCTTCTCGCGCCCGCTGGGCAGCGGGTAGCGCGAGACGCCGAGCGGCACGCCGAGCGCGACGTCGAGGCCGGTCTCCTCGGCGATCTCGCGCACCGCCGTGCGGGGGAGCGACTCGCCGGGGTCGACCTTGCCCTTGGGGATGGTGACGTCACCGTACGCGGTGCGGTGCACGACGAGCACGTGGATCCGGCCGTCGATGACGCGCCAGCACACGGCGCCGGCCGCGTAGATGGCCGTGGCGGTCAACGCCGCTTCCCCGGACGGGTACGCTGGCCGATCTGCTGCATCAGCTTCGACTGCATGTCCTCCAGCGGATGCCCCGCGTCGTCGATCCAGTGGCGCACCCATTCCGCGTCGCCCGACAGGTGCCAGGAGCTCGTCCTGTCGTCCATCGCCCGGTCGAACAGGGCCGCGATCTCGGTGAGGTGCTCGGGGTCGACGAGTCGCACGAGTGCCTCCACCCGACGGTCGAGGTTGCGGTGCATCATGTCGGCGGAGCCGATGAACACCTGCGGGTCGCCGTCGTTGAGGAACGAGAAGATCCGCGAGTGCTCCAGGTAGCGCCCGAGGATCGAACGCACGCGGATGTTCTCGCTGAGACCGGGGATGCCCGGGCGGAGGCTGCAGATGCCGCGCACCCACACGTCGACGGGCACGCCCGCGTTCGACGCGCGGTACAGCGCATCGATGATCGCCTCGTCGACGATCGAGTTCACCTTGATGCGGATGCCGCTGGGCCGGCCGGCCTCGGCGTTGCGCGTCTCGGTGGCGATGAGCTTGAGCAGGCCCTTGCGCAGGTGCAGCGGCGCGACGAGCAGGCGCTTGAACTTCTTCTCGATCGCGTAGCCCGAGAGCTCGTTGAAGAGGCGGGTGAGGTCCTTGCCGACCTGATCGTCGGCGGTGAGCAGGCCGAGGTCCTCGTAGATGCGGCTCGTCTTCGGGTTGTAGTTTCCCGTGCCGATGTGGCTGTAGTGGCGGAGGCCGCCCTTCTCCTGCCGGATCACGAGGGCGAGCTTGCAGTGCGTCTTCAGCCCGACGAGGCCGTAGACGACGTGCACGCCGGCCTTCTCGAGCTTGCGCGCCCACGAGATGTTCGCCTGCTCGTCGAACCGCGCCTTGATCTCGACGAGGGCGAGCACCTGCTTGCCCGACTCGGCCGCGTCGATGAGCGCCTCGACGATGGGGCTGTCGCCCGACGTGCGGTAGAGCGTCTGCTTGATGGCGAGCACGTCGGGGTCGGCGGCGGCCTGTTCGAGGAAGGCCTGCACGCTCGTCGCGAACGACTCGTAGGGGTGGTGGAGGAGCACGTCCTGCCGGGAGACGGCCTTGAAGATGTCGGCCTGCCGGTTGGGCTCGGACGGCAGCAGATGCGCGTTCGTGGTGGGCACGTGCGTGGGGTAGTGGAGCTCGGGCCGGTCGAGCCGGGCGAGGTCGAACAGCCCGCCCAAGTCGAGCGGGGCCGGGAGGCGGAAGACCTCCTGCTCGGTGACATCGAGCTCGCGCACGAGCAGGCCCAGGGTCACGTCGTCCATGTCCTCGGTGATCTCGAGGCGGATGGGCGGACCGAACCGGCGCCGGAGGAGCTCCTTCTCGAGCGCCTTGATGAGGTTCTCGGTCTCGTCCTCCTCGATCTCGACGTCCTCGTTGCGGGTGATGCGGAACACGTGGTGCTCGACGATCTCCATGCCGGGGAAGAGGTCGCCCAGGTGGTTGGCGATGAGGTCCTCGAGCGTGACGTACCTGGCGTCCTCGATCGACTCCTCGGGGTCGACGCGCACGAACCGGGGGAGCATCTGCGGCACCTTGACGCGGGCGAACTCCTGACGGCCGGTGCGGCTGTTGCGCACGCGCACCGAGAGATTGAGCGAGAGGCCCGAGATGTAGGGGAACGGATGCGCCGGGTCGACCGCGAGCGGCATGAGCACCGGGAAGATCTGCGCTGAGAAGTAGGCGCGCAGGTGCGCCGTCTCGCGTTCGCCCAGGTCGGACCAGGCGACGACGTGGATGCCGGACTCGGCCAGCGCGGGCTTGACGAGCTCCTGGTAGGCGGCCGCATGGCGTTCCTGCAGCTCGTGCGCCTTCTTCGAGATGTCGCTCAGGACGTCGTGCGGGGCGCGGCCCACGTTGGTGGGCACGGCGAGGCCCGTGACGATGCGGCGCTTCAGGCCTGCGACCCGCACCATGAAGAACTCGTCGAGGTTCGACGCGAAGATGGCGAGGAAGTTGGCGCGCTCCAGCACGGGCAGCAGTGGGTCCTCGGCGAGCTCCAGCACGCGCTGGTTGAACGCGAGCCAGCTGAGCTCGCGGTCGAGGTAGCGTTCGGCGGGAAGTTCGGGCGCGCCCTCGATGTCGAACGGCTCGAAGTCGTCGTCGAAGTCGCTGGCGGTGCGGTCTTCGTCGAGGGCGCTGTCGGTCATCCACTCATCATGCCACCCGGCCCGCCGCAGGCGGGGGGTGGGACGTTAACGTGCGGTGACGGTCGGCGCGCCCTGGTCGTCTTCCTCGTGCACGTTGAAGCGGTAGCCCACGTTGCGCACGGTGCCGATGAGGCTGTCGAGGTCGCCGAGCTTGGCCCGGAGGCGCCGCACGTGCACGTCCACCGTGCGGGTGCCGCCGAAGTAGTCGTAGCCCCACACCTCGCTGAGCAGCTGCTCGCGGGTGAACACGCGCGAGGGGTGCGCGGCCAGGAAGCGGAGGAGCTCGAACTCCTTGTACGTGAGGTCGAGCGTGCGGCCGTGCACCTTCGCCGAGTAGCTGGCCTCGTCGATGACGACGCCGGAGGTCTGGATGCGCTCCGACGGCTGCGCGGACTGCGCCCGGCCGAGGGCGAGGCGGATGCGCGCATCGACCTCGGCGGGCCCGGCGTCCATGAGCACCACGTCGTCGACGCCCCAGTCGGGCGTGACCGCGGTGAGGCCGCCCTCCGTGACGATGAGCAGGAGGGGGACCGACAGCCCCGTCGTGCGAAGGATCTGCGACAGGGCCTTCGCACCCGCGAGGTTCGTGCGGGCGTCGAGGAACACGAGATCGGATTCTGGCGCTCTGACCAGCTGCTCAGGCGAAGCGGGGATGACCCTCGTTCGGTGAGTCAGGAGTGACAACGCCGGGAGAACCTCATCGTTTGCCGCCGGCGACAGGATCAGTAACTGCGCCACGCACACCCTCCAGTAGTAAGGTGCGGTCAATACTACGTGACGCCGGACACCGGCTGTGCGACGCGAACGGGGGGAACATGCGAGCGGGCTCTGAGACCCGAGGCGGCTGGCCGCGGATCGTGCTCGTCTGGGCCATCGCGGCGGTCGGGGCGGTCCTCGTCGTCTCCGGCGCGTACTCGGGCACCGGTGCGTGGTTCGGCGACGCCTCGTCGCTCGGGGTCTACGGTGCGCTGTGCGTCGCGTTCGCGGCATCCGTGCTGGCCGCGCTCATCGTCGAACTCGCGTCGCGCAAGCCCGGCGGCTTCGTCACGCGCTCCAGCACGAGCATCGCCGGCGCCGCCGTGGTGATGCTCATCGCGGCGATCGCCGTGGCGCCCGTCGCCTTCGGGTGAGCGGGTAGACTCGACGCCATGTCGCAGCTGCTCGCCCTCGAACTCCTCTTCATCGGCCTGCTCGGGCTCGCGAGCCTCGCCATCGCGTGGATCAGCGGCGTCGTCGTGTACAAGCTCTTCAAGGGCCAGCGCTGATCCGATGATCGAGCTTCCCGTCGACCTTCCGGCCGAGCTCGTGCCGCTCTCCTGGCTCATCGGGGTCTGGGAGGGCTCGGGCGTCATCGACTACAAGGTGGGCGACGAGTCGATCACCCATGAGTTCGGCCAGCGCGTGAGCTTCAGCCATGACGGCCTGCCGCACCTGAACTACACGTCGTACACGTGGCTCTTCCCCGAGGAGCCCGACGGCGACCCGAGGCCGCTCGCGACCGAGACGGGGTACTGGCGCATCGAGCGCCCGCTGGGGGAGGGCGACCCGGGCCCCGCGCTGCTGCCCGCCGTGGGCGAGAACCGCTATCCCGACGCGGAGTCCGTCGAAACACTGCGTAATGCGACCGGCGGATTCGATCTCGAGGTCTCGCTCGTGCACCCCGGGGGTGTCGCCGAGCTCTACCTCGGGCAGGTCAAGGGCCCGCGCATCGACCTCGCCACCGACGCCGTGATGCGCACGGCCGGCGCGAAGGACTACGCGGCCGCCACCCGCCTCTACGGCCTGGTCGACGGCCACCTGCTGTGGGCCTGGGACATCGCCGCACTCGGGCAGGACCTGCGCACGCACGCGTCCGCCCGGCTCGCGAAGGTCGACTGATGACCGGATCGCCCTTCCTCGCGCTGCCTCGCGCCGTGCCCGCCGAGGGCGTCGACGCGGGCGTGCCCGGCCACTACGGCAACCCCATCGTCGAGCAGCGCCGCCTCGAACGGGGCGACGCGATCGTCGACCTCTCCGATCGCGGGGTGCTCTCGGTCACCGGGCCCGACCGACTCAGCTGGCTGCACTCGATGGCGAGCCAGGCGCTCGACCGGCTCGCACCCGGCATCGCCGCAGAGGCGCTCTTCCTCGACGCGTCCGGTCGCATCGAGCACGTGGTGCACGTCGTCGACGACGGCGAGACCGCGTGGCTCATCGTCGAGGGCACGGATGCCGCACCGTTGGCCGCCTTCCTCGACCGCATGCGGTTCATGCTGCGCGTCGAGGTCGGCGACCGATCGGGCGAGCTGGCGGTCGTCGCCGCGATGTCGTCCTCGGCCCTCGATGCGGCGGTGCCTGCGTACGCGCCGGCGGGGGTGGCGCTCGACTGGGCCGACCCGTGGTCGTCGCCCGCCCCGAACGCGCACCGCTACGCGGCCGACGCCGGCCACCCGGCATCCGACTGGCACTGGATCGAACGCATCGTGCCGCGCGACGCGCTCGCCGAG
>NZ_JBFUCL010000044.1:0-16011 GCF_056405255.1 Agromyces sp. P1_H4
TCGATGCGGTCTGCGTCGTCGATGCCGACCAGATGGCCGAGTTGGCCGGCGACGGGAGCGGCACCGGGATCGGACGCCGACCGGCGCTCGGAGCGAGCGACGGTGCCGGCCGATCGCCCGATGCGGACCACACCATCGGCACCGGTTCGGACGACCCCACCGGAGTGCGCATGCTCGATGCGCTCAGCACCCGCACGCCGCGCGAGCTGGCGGACGTCGCGCGCAGGGCGGGGCTGTCGGTGCCCGAGGCGATGTCGGCCCTCGGCCGGTTCGAGGCCGAGGGGATCGTCGAGCGACGTCCAYCCGGCTGGCTCCGGCGACGGGCCGGGTGATGCCCGGCCAGGCGTCGGCGGCACCGCCTAGGCTGACCACGAGGGGGTCGGAATGCAGGCGGAACAGGCAGCGCAACTCGGTCGATACCCGGCTGCGAAGCGGGTCATCGCCCATGTGAGCGACACCCACCTGCTGCAGGGCGGAGCCCGGCTCGGGGGCGTCGCCGACACCGTGCGGGCGCTCGACCAGGCCGTCCAGCAGCTCTCGCGACTCGGAGACCGACTCGACGCCATCGTCGTCACGGGCGATGTCACCGACCTCGGCGAGCCCGACGCCTACCGCCTCGTCCGCGATGCGATCGATCCGCTTGCGGCGTCGACGGGCGCGGCACTGGTCTGGGTCATCGGCAACCACGACGAGCGGCCCGTCTTCCGTCGTGAACTCCTGGGGGAGGCGCCCAGCGAGGCACCCACTCACCGCGCGGTGGCGATCGGAGGCCTTCGCATCGTCGTCCTCGACACGAGCGTTCCGGGATACCACCACGGTGCGCTGGACGCGACGTCGCTCGAGTGGCTCGACGGCGTCCTCGCCGAGCCCGCGCCCGAGGGCACCGTCCTCGCGATGCACCACGCCCCGATCCCCACGCCCCTCCCGCTCATGGACGTCCTCGAACTCCGCGGACAGGACGAGCTCGCCGACGTCATCCGCGGCCGCGACGTGCGTCACATCCTCGGCGGACACCTGCACTACGCGACCAACGCCATGTTCGCGGGCATCCCGGTCTCCGTCGCAGGTGCGCTCGCCTACACCATGGACCTCTCGGCGCCGCCTCGCGACCTGGTCGGCGTCGACGGCGGCCGCTCGTTCACGCTCGTCCACCTCTACGACGACGCTGTCGTGACCTCCGTCGTCCCCCTCGGACCGTTCCCCGTGGTCACGCATCTCGGCGAGGCGTTCCTCACCGAGATCGAACAGCTCCCACCCGCCGGGCGCATCGAGCGGTTCTCACGGAAGCCCACCGCTCCCGAGGCGGAGTGATGCACGGCCACGCCGCAGTCGTACACCCGACTCGGCCTCCGACCGCGACCCGAGGGCGCGACTCGTGACGCTCGACGCCCTCCTCGACGACTACCTCGGGCACGTCCGCTCGGAGCGCGGCTACTCGGCCCACACCGTCGCGGCGTACCGCGGCGACCTGGTCGACCTCATCCGGTTCGCCGACGCGCGTGGGGTCAGGTCGCCGTCGGGCGTCGACCTGCCCCTCCTGCGCGACTGGCTGTACGCGGCGACCGAGCGCGGGCTCGCACGCACCAGCATCGCCCGGCGCGCGGCATCCGCTCGTGGCTTCACGGCGTGGTTGCACCGACGCGACCTCCTGCCCGCCGATCCGGGCGCGCGGCTCAAGGCACCCCGGGCGCAGCGCACGCTGCCTCGCGTGGTGACCGAGCGTGCGCTCGCCGAGGCGCTCGGCGACCTGGCCGCTCGCGCGGCCGACGGTGATCCTCTCGCCGTCCGGGATGCCGCGATCGCGGAGCTGCTCTACGCCTCGGCGCTTCGCGTCTCCGAGCTCGTGGGCCTCGACGTGGACGACGTGGACCGTCGCCGTCGAACGGTCCGGGTCACCGGCAAGGGGTCGAAGGAGCGCGTCGTGCCGTATGGTGCGCCGGCCGCCCGCGCCCTGGACCGCTACGTCGACGACGCGCGCCCGGCGATCATCGCTGCGGCCGGAAGCGCACGCGGGAGTGCGGCCGGGAGTGCGGCCGGGACGCCCGCGACCCATGCCGTCTTCCTCGGCGTTCGCGGCGGGCGGCTCGGGGTGCGCAGCGTGCACCGACTGGTCGCGGGCCTGCTCACCGCGATCCCGGGCACGGGCCCGAGCGGGCCGCACGCGCTGCGGCACAGCGCCGCGACGCACCTGCTCGACGGCGGCGCCGACCTGCGAGCGGTGCAGGAGTTCCTCGGCCACGCGAGCCTCGGGACCACGCAGATCTACACGCACGTCTCGGCCGAGCGCCTGAAGCAGAGCTACCAGACCGCGCATCCGCGCGCCTGAGGCCCTCGATCGACCGCCGATCAGGTGCCGTCGAATGGCAGCAGCACGGCCCGGGGGAGTCCGCCGAGGAACAGGAACGGCGAGACGTACGCGCCGTCGATGCGCACCCCGAAGTGCACGCAGCCCGACGCGCAGTGGCCGCCCGTCGCGACGCGACCCACGATGTCGCCAGCGCGCACGATGGTGCCCGCCGCCACGGCCGCCTCGACGGGTTCGACGGCGCTGACCACGCCGTCGCCATGGTCGACGGCGACCACCCCGCGGTCCGCGACCGTGCCGGCGAAGCTCACGACCCCATCGGCGGGCGCGACGACCACGGCGCCGCCCTGCGCGGCCACGTCGAGGCCGCGGTGGCCCGCGGCGTACGGCGTGGCCGGCGCCCGGAACGGCGCGACGACCCGGATCGGGGCGGGAACCGGCCAGCGCCACGGATCCTCGAGCGCGGCGGCCGTCCTCCGCGTGCGGGCTGAGCCGTCCTGCTCCGACTCCACCGCGGATACCGGCAGCGTTCCGGCGGGCGTGGCGGCGAGCGCGAGGGTGAGCGCGAGTCCGATGCCGACCTTTCGACGTGACATGGGAATCCTCATCCGAACAGCGTGCGGGCGTCCGCGTGGTCGACGTGATCGCCCGACCCGCGCAGGCTCAGCAGGCCGCCGCCCGTGGTTGGGGAGGGGGAGTGCCGATGGTAGAGTATCGGGAGCACCTCGGCCTGCCGGGGTGACTACGCGTGCCATTCGGCCACCGACTCCACTCAGTCCCGCTCCCGCTCCTCCGAGCTCGAGCAGGCGGAGCCGTGCCGGGCACCAGGGCTCACGGCCGCCGGCCGGAGCGTCAACTGAGAACAAAGGAGTACGGCTCATGGCCGTCGTCACCATCCGCCAGCTGCTCGACAGCGGCGTGCACTTCGGGCACCAGACCCGCCGTTGGAACCCGAAGATGAAGCGGTTCATCTTCACCGAGCGTTCCGGCATCTACATCATCGACCTGCAGCAGTCGCTCGCCTACATCGACAAGGCGTACGACTTCGTCCGCGAGACGGTCGCCCACGGCGGCACCATCCTCTTCGTCGGCACGAAGAAGCAGGCCCAGGAGTCCATCGCCGAGCAGGCGACCCGTGTCGGCCAGCCCTACGTGAACCAGCGCTGGCTCGGCGGCCTCCTCACCAACTTCACCACGGTCTCCAAGCGCCTCGCGCGCATGAAGGAGCTCGAGGAGCTCGACTTCGAGGGCACCACGAGCGGCTTCACCAAGAAGGAGCTCCTCATCAAGAAGCGCGAGCTCGACAAGCTGCACAAGTCGCTCGGCGGCATCCGCAACCTGTCGAAGACGCCGTCGGCCCTCTGGGTGGTCGACACCAAGAAGGAGCACCTCGCGATCGACGAGGCCAAGAAGCTCGGCATCCCCGTCATCGGCATCCTCGACACCAACTGCGACCCCGACGAGGTCCAGTACCCGATCCCGGGCAACGACGACGCGATCCGCTCGGTGAGCCTGCTCACCCGCATCATCGCCGACGCCGCGGCCGAGGGTCTCATCGAGCGTCACCAGAAGCCCGAGGCCGAGGGCAACGTGTCGGCCGTCGAGCCGCTCGCCGAGTGGGAGCAGGAGCTCCTCCAGGCGCAGACGCCCGAGCAGTCGTCGCCCGAGACCGACAAGGTCGATGGCGCCACCGCTGAGGCCGAAGAGGTCGCCGAGGTCGCCGAGGCCGTCTCGATCGACGAGGTCGTCGAGGCGACGACCGAGTCCGAGGCCGACGTCGAGGGCGCTGCTGCCGCAGAGGCCGCCGTCGAGGCCGACGAGACCAAGTAATCCACTCCACCTACGACCACGAGTCCAGGAGACATCCCACTATGGCCAACTTCACACTCGAAGACGTCAAGAACCTGCGCGAGCGCCTCGGCACCGGCATGGTCGACACGAAGAACGCACTCGTCGAGGCCGACGGCGACATGGACAAGGCGGTCGAGATCCTCCGCCTGAAGGGCGCGAAGGGCAATGCCAAGCGCGCCGACCGCTCCACCGCAGAGGGCCTCGTCGCCGCCGTCGACAACGGCGACGGCACCGCCACCATGATCGAGCTCGCCTGCGAGACCGACTTCGTCGCCAAGGGCGACAAGTTCGTCGGCCTCGCCGACCGCGTGCTGGCCGCAGTGGCCGCCGCGCGCRCCGCGACCGTCGAGGCCGCCCTGGCCGCGCCGGCCGAGGGCAAGACCGTCGCCGACGTGATCAGCGAGGAGGCGGCGATCCTCGGCGAGAAGGTCGAGCTCCGCCGCATCCGCCTCGTCACGGGTGAGCACTTCTCGATCTACCTGCACAAGACGTCGAAGGACCTGCCCCCGCAGGTCGGCGTCGTGCTCGGCTACGCTGGCGACGACGCGGAGACCGCTCGCTCGGTGGCGCAGCACATCTCGTTCGCGAACCCCGAGTACCTCACCCGTGAGGACGTCCCGGCGGAGTCGGTCGAGAAGGAGCGTTCGATCGTCGAGCAGATCTCCCGCGAGGAGGGCAAGCCCGAGGCCGCCCTCCCGAAGATCATCGAGGGTCGCGTCGGCGCCTACTTCAAGCAGGTCGCCCTGCTCGAGCAGGACTACGCGAAGGACAACAAGCTGTCCGTGAGCAAGGTCCTCTCCGACGCAGGCCTCACCGTGAGCGACTTCGCTCGCTTCAAGGTCGGCGCGTAGCACGTCGTGAGGGAGCCCGGATCGCATCGGCGATCCGGGCTCCCTTTTCCATGCGCGGATGCCGCGGGCGACGCGCCCGTCGAACGGCACGGCCGCGCGACATCCGGCACCGGCACTGCGCCGAGGTCGGCGAACCACTAGTTTTGACACGGGCACGAAGGATTGGGGCGAGGATGACGGATCGCAGGCGCAGGGTGATGCTGAAGCTCTCGGGCGAGGCGTTCGGCGGAGGGCAGCTCGGGGTCAACCCCGACGTCGTGAGCTCGCTGGCGCGCGAGATCGCGGATGCGGCGCGCACGGTCGAGATCGCGATCGTCGTCGGCGGCGGCAACTTCTTCCGCGGCGCCGAGCTCTCGCAGCGTGGCATGGACCGYGGTCGTGCCGACTACATGGGCATGCTTGGCACCGTCATGAACTCCCTGGCGCTCCAGGACTTCCTCGAGCAGGCCGGCGCCGAGACCCGCGTGCAGTCCGCGATCTCGATGACCCAGGTGGCGGAGCCCTACATCCCGCGCCGTGCCGAGCGCCACCTCGAGAAGGGTCGCGTCGTCATCTTCGGCGCCGGAGCGGGCCTCCCGTACTTCTCCACCGACACGGTCGCCGCACAGCGCGCGCTCGAGATCGATGCCGACGTCGTGCTCGTCGCCAAGAACGGCGTCGACGGCGTCTACTCCGACGACCCTCGCACCAACCCCGACGCGCACAAGATCGACCGCATCAGCTACCAGGAGGCACTCCAGCGGGGCCTCAAGGTCGTGGACTCGACGGCGTTCAGCCTCTGCATGGACAACGGCATGCCCATGCAGGTCTTCGGCATGGAACCGCGCGGCAACGTCACGGCGGCGATCCTCGGCGCCGAACTCGGCACGATCGTCAGCAACGGCGTGCCCGTCTCCACTCGATAGACTGTCCCGAGTAGCGAACAGAAGGAGCCCCCGTGATCGCGGATGTACTGTCCGATGCCACTGCACGCATGCACAAGGCCGTCGAGGTCGCGAAGGATGACTTCGCCTCGGTGCGAACCGGGCGGGCGAACCCCCAGCTCTTCCAGAAGATCATGGTGAGCTACTACGGCACGCCGACCCCGCTCTCGCAGCTCGCGTCGCTGCAGAACCCCGAGGCTCGCACCCTCGTCGTGACGCCCTACGACAAGAGCGCACTGAAGGACATCGAGCAGGCGATCCGCGACACCCCGAACCTCGGTGCGAACCCGACGAACGACGGCAACATCGTTCGCGTGACGCTGCCCGAGCTGACCGAGGAGCGTCGCCGGGAGTACGTCAAGATCGTGCGCTCGAAGGCTGAGGACGCCCGCGTGTCGGTGCGGAACATCCGTCGCAAGGCGAAGGACGACCTCGACAGCCTCAAGGGCGAGGTCGGCGACGACGAGGTGTCGCGTGCCGAGAAGGAGCTCGAGCAGCTCACGAAGACGAACGTCGACGCGATCGACGACGCGCTGAAGCGCAAGGAAGCCGAACTCCTCGAGGTCTGAGGGAACACCATGTCGGGCGTTCCAGGGGGAGATGACGAGTCGGACGCCGGAGGGCATGACCGGTCATCCCGAGACGACTTCAAGTCGCAGGTGCAGGCTCGCAGGGCCGATCTCGAGCGGCAGTTCGAGGCGTCCAAGGCGCAGTTCGACCAGGCGCAGGAGAAGATCCAGGCCCGCACGGGCCGCAACCTGATCCTGGCGATCCTCATCGGGCTCGCCTTCGGCGGGGCGCTCCTGCTGAGCCTGCTCGTGATCAAAGAGCTGTTCATGGTGTTCGCCCTGCCGCTCGCCGGCTTCGCGAGCTACGAGTTGGCGCAGGCCCTCCGGAAGGGCGACTTCCACGTCCCGCGCATCCCGACCGTCGCGGCCGCCGTGATCGCCATCCCGGTGTCGTACTACTTCGGGGCCGGCGGCCAGTTCCTCGCGGTGCTCGGCGGGATCGTGGTCGTGACGGCCTGGCGGCTCGTCGAGCAATTGATCCCCTCCCAGCGCCGCACCGGCACGAGCCTCGTCCGCGATCTCACCGCCGGCGCGTTCGTGCAGGGCTACGTGGTGCTCCTCGCGACGTTCACCGTGGTGCTCACGGCGGCCGACGGCGGGCAGTGGTGGACGCTGGCGTTCATCATCATCGCGGTGGCGGCGGATGTCGGTGCGTACGCGTTCGGGCTCATGTTCGGCAAGCATCCGATGGCCCCCGTCATCAGCCCGAAGAAGACCTGGGAGGGCTTCGCCGGGGGAGCGGCTGCCAGCGTGCTGGCCGGACTGCTCCTGTCCACGCTCATGCTCGGCAACACCTGGTGGTTCGGGCTCATCTTCGGCGCGGCGATCTTCCTCACGGCGACGCTCGGCGACCTCGTCGAGTCCCTCGTGAAGCGCGACATCGGCATCAAGGACATGAGCTCGTGGCTGCCGGGGCACGGCGGATTCCTCGACCGCCTCGACTCGATCCTGCCGTCCGCGGCCGTGGCGTTCCTCGCGTTCCTGGTCTTCGGTTGAGCGTCCGCGATAATGGTGCGGTGGACTCCACCTTCCCTCGCGCCCGCAAGCCTCAACTGGGATACAACACCGCCCAGGTCGAGGAGTTCCTCCAAGTGGCGCGTCGCGCCTACGACGGCACGGCGAAGCCCGGCGACCCGCCGCTGACGTCGGAGAAGATCCGGCTCACCGCCTTCGCCATGCAGAAGGGCGGATACTCGACCGCGCACGTCGACGCGGCGATGGAACGGCTGGAGGACRCGTTCGCGGCCGAGGAACGACAGGTCGCCGCCAGGCTGCACGGCAGCGAGGCGTGGCTCAGCGAGGCGCGCACGACCGCGCAGGTCGTCTCGAACCGACTTGCCCGGCCGGCCGGGGAGCGCTTCGATCGCGTGAGCCCGCTCGCCCTCGGCTATCGGGTGCGCGACGTCGACCGATTCGCCGACAAGTTGACGCGGTACTTCCGCGACGGATGGCCCATCTCGATCGACGACGTGCGCACGGTCGTCTTCCCGACGCAGCGCGGCGGCTACCGCGAATCGCAGGTGGACCTCGTGCTCGACGCCGTGGTCGACGTCATGCTCGCGGTCCGGTGACCCGGGGTTCGACCCGGCCCCGCCGGCTCCGATACACTCGACGAATCGTGGGCAGGCACTCGGACATCGACGCATCGACGGCACCCGTGCATCCTGCCGCACCGCCGGTCAGGCGCCGGGGTCGCGTGAAGCAGTCCGCGACCGCCGTGTTCGCGTTCCTCGCCTCCGTGAGCTTCCTGCTCGTGAACGTCGTCGACCCGTTCTCGGGCGCGACGGCCTCACCCGACTTCGCCGCCTCCGGTGAGCGGTTCGGCGGGGCCGACGTGCAGGCGATCGACGTCGAGGGCGAGTACACGATCGACGTGTCCAAGGAGTCGTACGACGTCGAGAAGAAGCCAGAGGTGAAGCTGGCCCCGGCGTCGACGTCGGCGAGCAGCGGTTGGGCACCGCCCGCAGTGACGCCCGACCCCGGTTCGGCGCAGGCCTATGCGGCCGGCGCCGTCGCCGCGCGGGGCTGGCCGTCGAGCGAGTTCGACTGCCTGGTGGCCCTGTGGAGCAAGGAATCGGGCTGGCGGGTCAACGCATACAACGCGTCGAGCGGCGCCTACGGGATCCCTCAGGCACTGCCGGGCTCGAAGATGGCGACGGCCGGGGCCGACTGGGAGACCAATGCGGGAACCCAGATCGAGTGGGGCCTGGGCTACGTGCAGGGCAGGTACGGCACCCCGTGCGGCGCGTGGGCGCACTCGCAGGACTCCGGCTGGTACTGAGCTCAGCGCGTTGCGCCCGGCAGCCGACGTCACGCGTCCCGCCTAGACTGGGACCATGGCACGCTCGAACCGATCTCGCGGTCGGGCGGCCCGTGCTCGTGAAGCGCATGTCGAGCTCGACGTCGATCGGCTCACGTCCGGATGGCGCCGCACCGAGGTGCGTGGTGGCCGCGAGTGGAACGTGCAGCCGGTCTCCGAGGCGCAGGCGGTGAAGGCGTACGTCTGCCCGGGGTGCGGCTTGGACGTGACCCCGGGGGTGGCGCACCTGGTCACCTGGCGTGCCGACGGCGTCCTCGGCGACGCCGCCGATCTCGCCGCCCGCCGGCACTGGCACACCCACTGCTGGAGGATCGAGGCCCGATGAACGAACCGCACGCCGACCCCGTCGAGATCCGAGCCGGGGTCGAGCTTCCCGCCGTGCGGGAGGACATCGAGTTGCGCACGGCCGACGGGCTCCGGTTGGTGGGCGAGCTTGCCACCCCGATCGACCGTGCACCGGTCGCGACGCTCGTCACGCTGCATCCGCTGCCGACCGCCGGCGGCTTCATGGACTCGCACATCCTCCGCAAGGCTGCGGCGCGGCTTCCCGCCTTGGCCGACCTCGCCGTGCTGCGGTTCAACACCCGGGGCACGTCGTCCCCGCGGGGTACCAGCGAGGGCACCTTCGGCGAGGGCGTCGCGGAACGGGCGGATGTCGCAGCGGCGATGGCGTTCGTCGCCGAGCGCGGGTTGCCGGCTCCCTGGCTCGTCGGATGGTCGTTCGGCACCGAGCTCGCCCTGAAGTACGGGCTGGAGCACGGCATCGCCGGCGCGATCCTGCTCTCGCCGCCGCTGCACCGGACCAGCCAGGAGGAACTGCAGCGGTGGAACGCCTCGTCGACGCCGATGGTGGCCGTGATCCCCGAGCACGACGACTACCTGAAGCCCGACCAGGCCGCGGAGCGCTTCGCCGTCCTGCCGCGACTGCGCCGGGTCGACGTCGCCGGCGGCCGCCACCTGTGGGTGGGGGAGTCGCAGACGCGGCGCGTGCTCGAGGAGATCGTCGCGGCGGTCAATCCTTCGGCGCTGCCGCTGCCGACGACCTGGCCTCCCGCGAGCTGAGCGGCGAGGCATCCGGAACCCGATCGCTCGGGAGGGCGACCGCGACCCGGTGGGTCAGAGCTCGTTCTGGTGCGGGATGACGACCTGCTTGATGATCAGCAGGATCGACGCGGCGACGGGGATGGCGATGAGCGCCCCGAGGATGCCGAGCAGCGCACCGCCGGCCAGTGCCGCGATGACCACGAGCGCGCCCGGGACCTTCACCGCGCGGTTCATGATGCGGGGGCTCAGCACGTATGCCTCGACCTGCATGTAGACCAGGTAGTAGATCGCCGCGACGAGCGCGGTGAGCGGCGACCCGAGGCCGGGGATCAGGCAGACCAGCACGATGAGGACGGACCCGGTCAGCGTGCCGACGAGCGGGACGAGCGAGAACAGGAAGGCGATGAACGCGAGGACCGCGGGGAAGGGCGCCTGGATGATCGAGAGGAAGATGAAGCTCGCGATCCCGTTGCAGGCCGCGAGCCCCGCCTGTCCGAGCACGTAGCGGCCGACGGACTGCGTGATCTGCTCGGTGAGGTCGGCGAAGCGCTCGCGCTTCGAGGCCGGTACCAGTTGGTACGTGCCCCGCTTCATCGCGTTGAGGGATGCCGCGAAGTACAGGGTGAGGATGAACACGATCACGATCGCGAACAGGCCGGTGCCGATGGCGACGGCGACCTGCAGGACGCCGCCGGCGAGCTCGCTCAGCTTCTCGGGATTCGTGAAGAAGTCGGTGACCGCCGTCGTGACCTGCTGGCTGATCTCGTCGACGGGCACCTGGGGGAACTGGTCCTTCAGGCTCTCGATCCACTCCTGCGAGTTGACCCGGTCGACGATGAGGGGGATCTCCTCGACGAGCTGGCTCACCTGGTCGACCACGATGGGGACCACGGCGAGCACCAGTGCCGCGACGAGCAGCCCCACGCCGGTCATCACGATGAGGATCGCCGCCCAACGCGGAAGCCCCCGGCGCTCGAGCCAGCTGATCGCCGGATCGAGGCCGAGGGCCAGGAAGAGTGCCGCGCCGACATAGGCGATGATCGTCGAGAGGCTCGCGATCGAGAACAGGATGAGCAGGCCGGCGCCGACTCCGAGCGTTCCGACGAGTCCGAAGCGGAACGCGTTCTGGATTCTCATGGAGGCGGCGCGGCCTCGCGTCAGCGGGTGCTCTGCGCGGCGACCTGCTCGGCCTGCGTGAGCACGCCCCGCAGGCTCTCGAAGTAGCCGGCCACGGCGTCGCGCTCGATCTTGATCTGCGAGAGGCGGTCCTCGGCGTCGGCGACCAGGGCGCGGGTGCGCTCCTCGGCATCCGCAATGAGCTTGCGTGCCTGGTCGTGCGCGGCGGCCACGCGGTCGCGGGCCTCCTCATCGGCCTTGTCGCGGATCTTGGCGATCTCGGTGCGCACGTGCGTCTCGAGGCGGTCGGCCTCCGCGCGGCTCTCGGAGGTGCGTGCGACCGCATCGGCGAGCTCGGCGTTGGCGTCGTCGAGGAACTTCTGCGTCTGGGCCACCGCCTCCTGGTGCGCGACGAGCAGCTCCTGCTCGGCCTCGTCGCGCTTGGCCGAGAGCTCGGCCTCGAGGTCGAGGTGGGCCTTCTCGATCTCGCGGCGCATGCGGTTCACCTCGTGCGTGGTCTTCTTGCGCATCGCGGTGAGCTGGTTGTCGAGGTCGATGCGCGCCTGCTCGGACTCGGCATCGAAGTCGGCACGGGCCTGCTCCTGCTCGAGGGCGAGGTCGGCCCGCATCTGGTCGAGGTCTGCGGCGTGCTTGGCGCGGATGCGCTCGAGCTCGTGCTGGAGCTTGAGCCGCGCGGCCTCGGCCTCGCGCTCGAGGTCGACCTTGGCCTGCGCCTTCTGCTCGGCGAGTGCCGCGCGGCTCGACTCGAGCTCGCGGTCGAGGTCGGTGCGTGCCTGCTCGAGCTCGTGCACGAGCGCGGCGCGGCGCTCGCTGATCTCGGCGTCGATGCCGGCCCGGGCCTCGGCGGTCTCGCGCTCGAGGTCGAGGCGCGACTGCTCGGTGTCGCGGGCCAGGTCGATGCGCGCCTGCTCRGTCTCCTTGGCGAGCTCCGCCCGGGCCCGGTCGAGCTCGATGGCGACCTCGGCGCGGGTCTGCTCGGTCTCCTGCGCGAGGCCGGCGGCGGTGGCACGTGCCTCGTTCGCCTCGGCGTTCGCGGCGACGAGGATCTCGGCGGCCTTCTTCTCGGCGGCGGAGATGGTCGCGGCGGACTCGCGCTTGGCGCTTGAGCGGAGCTCGGCGGCCTCGGTGGCCACGGCGCCGCGGATGGCGGCCGCGTCGCGGGCGGCCTCCTGGCGGAGCTGCTCGCTCGCCTCGTGCGCGCGGGAGACCATGTCGTCGGCCTCGGCGCGGGCGTTCTCGAGCGTGCGGTTCGCCTGCGCGCGGGCCTCGGTGAGGGTGCGCTCGGCCAGCTCGTGGGCGTCGGAGCGCATGAGGTGCGCCTCGTCCTCGGCGGAGCGGCGCAGCTTCTCGGCGTCGATGTCCGCCTGGGCGATGAGGCGCGTGGACTGCTCCTCGGCGACCCGGAGGGTGTTCTCGAGCTTGGTGCCGAGGCCGGAGAAGGTCGGGCTGCCGACCTCTTCGAGCTCGGCGGTCAGCTCCTCGATGCGGGCGTGGAGGCGCTTGTTCTCCTTGGCCTGCTCGGCGAGCTGGGTGTTCGTGTTGATGATGTCGCGTCGGAGCCCGTTGATGCTCTTGTCGACCTCGTCCTTGTCGTATCCGCGGAACACCTGCGTGAACTCGGTCTCTTCGACAGCCAATTCTTCCTCCGGGGTTTGTCCCGCGTTCGTGGGGGCTCGTGCGGGTCGTGTCGATTGTACGGGCACCCGCGCCCGCGTGCGCACGCGGGATTCCGGGGCATCGGTGCCGCGGCATCGGGCGGGCGGACGCACTGCGCGCACAGCTGGCGGTTGGCACTCTCTCAGACTGCGCCGGTAGTGTGGAGCGTCCCTGTTCGAAGCCGCGGATCGCGGCACCGGAGGTTTCTTCTTGCGCTTCGCCCTCGCAATCGTGGCGTTCATCGCTGCGGCCGTGATGATCGGGTTCGGCATCGCCCAGCGCACCGTCTTCCTCGACCCCGACCGTGTCGTGCTGTCGACGGAGGTCGATTCCGACGCCGCCTACACCGTCATCGAACCCGACGCCCTCGACGCCTACGCCGGCAAGCAGACGATCACCGTCTCGGGCCCCGACACGGTCTTCGTGGCCTACGGGCGCGACACCGACGTCGAGGCGTGGATCGGCGACTCGCCCTACACGAGCGTGCACTACGACGCCGATGCCGAGCGATTCACGAGTGAGACGGTCGAGCCCGAGCCGGCCGACGATGCCGCGGCGACGACCGATCCGACCATCCCTCCGACGCCTGACGTGCCGGCGACGGATGCCGCGACCGAGCCGGCCGCCGACCCGGCCGCCTCGCCGTCGGGATCGGACCTATGGCTCGACGAGTTCACCGCGGAGCGCACCATCTCCACCACGATCGACGTGCCCGACGACATCTCGGTGCTGCTCGCGAGCGACGGCACCGCTCCGGCCCCCGACGCCATCACGATCGCCTGGCCGCTCGACAACTCGACGCCCTGGGCGGGTCCGCTGCTCGCCGGCGGCGCGCTCGTGTTCCTCGGCGGCATCGCCCTGCTCATCTCGGGCTTCGTGCACCACCGCCGGTCGCGAGGACCCCGACGCAACCTCCCCACCGGCCCGCGCGGCAGGGGCAAGCTGCCCAGCGCGCCGAAGCCGCCCGCGCTCCGACGCAGCCAGGTGAGCGGTCGACGTGCTGTCGGCGGTGCCAAGCGCGTCGCACTCGTGCCGCTCGTCGTGCTGCCGGCCATTGCGCTCAGCGCGTGCTCCTCCGACTACTGGCCCACGTTCGACCAGGCCCCGCCGACGACCGCCGCGGCCACCGAGACCCCGGTCCCCACGGATGCCCCGGCCACGGACGCCGCYGCCGCCGAGGACGAGATGGAGCCGGCCGTGACCGTGCCGCAGATGGAGCGCATCATGCGCAGCATCGCGGTGTCGACCACCGAGACCGACTCCGCGCTCGACGCCCAGGGACTCACCGCTCGCTTCACCGGGCCCGCGCTGGCCGCCCGTCAGGCCAACTACGCGATCCGCGGCACCCTGCCCGACCACCCCGCGCTGCCGCCGATCCCGGCGTCGCCGCTCACGCTGACCCTCCCGCAGCAGGTGGCGGGCTGGCCGGCCAGCGGCCGCACGGTGCTCACCATCGCGACGAACAGCGACGACCCCACCGTGGCGCCGACCGCGCTGGTGCTCCAGCAGGCGACCCCGCGCGACAACTACAAGATCGTCTACGCCATGTCGCTGGCACCCGACGCGGACGTGCCCGAGGTCGCCCCGGCCTCGATCGGCGCACCGCTCATCTCGCCCGAGTTCAAGGGCCTCGTCATGGAGCCCGGACAGGTGGCCGCGGCCTACGCGGACGTGCTCCTCAAGGGCGACGCCTCGGAGTTCGCGACGATGTTCGACGCCGAGGGTGACGCGCTCCGCGAGCAGCTCGGGCCGACCGGCCAGCAGGCCATCAGCGATGCGCTTCCCCCGACGGCGGATGTCGCGTTCTCGAACGCCGTCGGCGCGAGCCCCACCGTGGCGCTCGCCACGAACGACTCGGGCGCCCTCGTCAGCGTGTCGATCGAGCAGACCGAGAAGGTCACGCCGAACGACGGCGGCACCATCGGGTTCCAGGAGGGCGCGCCGGGCCGGGCCCTCTCGGGCTTCGTCGACAAGAGCGCCAAGGGCGTGCAGCGCGTCATCGGCGTGCAGTTGCTGTTCTACGTGCCGGGCGTGGGCTCGGACGAGAAGATCCGCCTTCTCGGCTGGTCCGAGAGCCTGATCGGAGCATCGGAGATACCGTGAGCGACCCCATCCAGCCGAGCGGCCTTCGCGGCGCCGTCGACCTGTCCTCCCTCGTGCAGCGCCCGCCGGCGCAGCGGCAGCCCGCAGGCGGGGGCGAGCCGTCGGCCGGAGCGGGCGACGCGATCGTGTTCGAGACGGATGACGCCGCCTTCGGCGCCACCCTCGAACTCTCGCGCACCGTTCCCGTCGTGGTCGTGCTGTGGGCCTCGTGGAGCGAGCAGTCGATCGCCCTCGTCGAGACCCTCGACCGGCTCGTGCGGGCGCGCGAGGGTCGCCTCGTGCTCGCCGCCGCCGACGCCGATCGCAGTCCGCAACTCGTGCAGGCGTTCCAGGCGCAGGCGATCCCCACCGTGGTCGCCGTGGTCGCCGGCCAGCCCGTGCCGCTCTTCGCCGGCGTCCAGCCCGACGACGTGATCGAGCAGGTCTTCGACCAGCTGCTCGAGCTCGGAGCCCAGCACGGCGTCTCCGGCCAGGTCGAGGCGGGCGGCGAGCCCGGCGAGGGCCCGGCCGAACCCGTCGAGCCCCCGCTGCCCCCGCTGCACCAGGAGGCGTACGACGCCATCGAGCGCGGTGACTTCGAGGCCGCGGCATCCGCGTACCGCACGGCCATCGCGCAGGACCCGCGCGACTCGCTCGCCGTCGCCGGCCTGGCGCAGGCGAACCTGCTGTGGCGCCTGCAGGGCAAGACCCTCGACGCCATCCGCAATGCGGCCGCCTCGGCACCCGACGACCTCGGCGCGCAGCTCGACGTCGCCGACCTCGACCTGTCGGGCGGGCACATCGATGACGCGTTCGACCGCCTGCTGACGCTGTTCCCGAAGCTCGACGCCGACGGCAAGCGCGCCGTGCGCGAGCGGCTCGTGGAGCTGTTCGAGGTCGTGGGCACCGACGACCCCCGCGTGATCGCGGCGCGCCGGCGGCTCACGAACCTGCTCTACTGACGCGTCACCGGCGAGGCTGAGGCGTCACCGGCGAGGCCGGGCCGCGCAGCGCCTCACCGGTCGAGCCTGAACCAGACCGCCGCGAGCGGCGGCAGGGTGAACGACGCCGACGCGGGGCGGCCCGACCACGGGTCGTCCGTCGCCTCGACCCCGCCGAGGTTGCCGACGCCCGAGCCGCCGAACTCCGCGGCATCCGAGTTCAGGACCTCGATCCAGCGCCCGGCGGCCGGGAGGCCGAGGCGGAAGCCCTCGTGCGGCCGGCCCGCGAAGTTGACCACGCAGAGGAGCGGCCGGCGGTCGCGGTCGTAGCG
>NZ_JBFUCL010000045.1:0-15873 GCF_056405255.1 Agromyces sp. P1_H4
ACGGGATTCGCGGGTGCGGCCCCGGCCATACCCGCAGATCCCGTCCTCACGAGGTCCCGGCACGCGCGGAGGGGCGGGAGCGGAGTGGCGCGGGGTTGCGTGGCTCGGCTCGCCGCGCCGGCGTCAGCTCGGGAAGACGGGGTCGTGCGCCGGGGTCCGCAGCAGGGCGCCCTCGTGCCGCACCGTGGCCGCGGCGATCGTCATGGCCTCCTGCAGGGCGTCGGTCCAGGCATCCGTCGTCTGCGGCACGCCGTTGGTCGCGATGTGGTGCACGACCGCAGAGAGGGTGGCGTCGCCGGCGCCCATGGTGTCGACGACGGGGCCGGGCAGCGTGACGATGTCGGCGTGCACCGACGAGCCGTCGGCGTGCAGGTCGGCGCCGGCGCGGCCGGCCGTGGCGAGGATGGCGCCACCGCCATGCCCGGCGATCCCAACCGCATCACCGCCGAGCCGTCGCACGAATTCGTCGAGCGAGTCGCCGAGCAGCAGCTCCGCGTCCTCGTCGCCCACCTTCACGAGGAGCGACCGCGCGGCGAGGTGCTCGAAGTTCGCGAGGAACGCCGCCCGGTCGGCGAGCATGCCGGCGCGGGGGTTGCCGTCGACCACGAGCCGCTGCTCGGGCCGTGCCACCGCGTCGAGCAGCGCGGCGTACTGCGCGCCGTCGTCGAACGGATAGCAACTCACCACGACGAGGTCGGCGTCGTCGAGCGCGGCGCGCACCGCGGTATCGAAGCGGATGCCGCGCCGCTTCGCGGCCTCGTTGAACTCGTAGCGGGGCTCCCCGTCGGTGCGATCCGAGACCGCCCGAGACGTGCCGTGTGCCGAGGGACTCTCGACGAGCCGCACGCCGTAGTCGCGCAGGTAGGCGCGGATGCGTTCGGCGGGTTCGTCGTCGCCGAGCATCGCGACCAGCGTGACGTCCTCGCCGAGCACCCTGAGCCCGACGGCCACGTTGAGGGCGGCGCCCCCGACGAACTCGCGGGAGCCGTGCTCGTCGCGCAGCTCGTCGATGAGGGCGTCGCCGACGACGGTGACCCGCCGCGCAGGAGTGCTCGGGGAGGGCGTGGCGGCCGTGGGGTTCGCGTCGGTCATCCGGTCAGCCTTCCTCGCCCGGACGGATCTCGCCTGAGCCGCGTTCGATCAGTCGGGTGGGCACGATCGTACGTGCCGCGGGCGAGTGGTCGCCGTCGAGCCGCGCGAACACCCGCTCGGCGGCGATGCGCCCGATGCCCTGGGGATCCTGGGCGACCACGGTGACCCCCGGGTCGAGGAGGTCGCCGAGCGGCACGTCGTCGAATCCGACCAGGGCGGTGTCGTGGTGCCGGCCGAGCTCGCGCAGTCCGCGGATGACCCCGATGGTGACGAGGTTCTGGCTGCTGAAGATGGCGGTGGGCGGATTCGGCGAGTCGAACAGGGCGATCGTCGCGGCGCGGGCGGATTCCTCGTCGTGCAGGTTCTCGATGACGGGCAGGTCGCGCGTGGCGACGCCGGCCCGGCCGAGTTCCTCGAGGAAGCCGCGGCGTCGTTCGCGGGCGGTCTGGATGCCGGCCTTGTCGCCGAGGTAGGCGAGCCGGCGGTGTCCGTGCTCGAGCAGGTGACGGGTGGCGAGCGCGGCGCCGTCGGCGTTGTCGCTGACGACGGCGTCGGAGGTGATCCCGGCCGGCTCGCGGTCGACGAAGACCACTGGCGTGCCCCGCCGGAGCTCGGGGGCGAGGTAGGCCTGGCTGTCGGAGACGGTGGTGAGGATGAGCCCGTCGACACGTCGGCGCAGGAACGCGGCGACCGCCTCCTGCTCGCGGTCGGGGTCGTCGTCGAGGCTGGACGCGAAGACGGCGACGCCGTGCTCGAGGGCCGCGTCCTCGACGGCACGGTGCACCGCCCCGGCGAACGGGTTGTCGACGCTGCCGACGAGCAGGCCGAGGGTGCGAGTGCGTCCGTCGGCGCGGCGGAGGTTGCCGGCGTGCAGGTCGGGCTGGTAGTCGAGGGTGCGTGCGGCGGCGGTGACCCTCGCGATCGTCGCGGCCGAGACGTTCGGCTCGCCGTTGATCACGCGCGAGACGGTCTTCACGCCGACGCCCGCGAGCGCGGCGACATGTCGCATCGTCGGCCGGGAGCGGCCGCCCCCGGAGCCCGACGTGTCCTCTGACAACGATGTCACGATCTGCTCTCCAATGTGCCAAGTGGACTTGACTATACACATCGACATGGTCTAGACCTAACGTGACATCGTTGTCAGGGCGACAACGGTCACCCACGACCAGAGGAGATTCGTCGATGAATCACGCAGCACCCGGCGCCGTTCGCCGCCGCCTGATCGCAGTGGGCGCGCTCGCCGCGGCCACCGCACTCGCCTTCACCGGATGCGCATCCGGCACAGCCACCGGATCGTCGGATGGCGGCGACGACACCGTCGGCGTCTCGCTCATCGTGAAGACCACCACGAACCCCTTCTTCGTCGCCATGCAGGACGGCGCCGAGGCCGCCGCCAAGGACCTGGGTGTCGAGCTCACCATGGCCGCCGGCAAGGAGGACGGCGACGAGGACAGCCAGATCCAGGCCGTCGAGAACGCCATCTCCAAGGGCGACGCCGGCATCCTGATCACCCCCAACGGCCCCGCCGTCGAGGACGCGCTCGTCAAGGCCCGCGATGCCGGCCTGTTCGTCATCGCGCTCGACACCCCGCCGGCCGACCCCGAGTCGGTCGACATCACGTTCGCCACCGACAACTTCCTCGCCGGCCAGAAGATCGGCGAGTGGACCGCGGCGAAGCTCGCCGGCGAGAAGGCGACGATCGCGATGATCGACCTCTTCGACGACAAGGTCGTCTCGGTCGACGTGGCCCGCGACCAGGGCTTCCTCGACGGCATGGGCATCGACCTGGCCGACGACACGGCCAACGGCGACGAGGAGGCATCCGGCACCTACAGCGGCGGCGACTACGAGATCGTCGGCAACGAGGCCTCGCAGGGCGCCGAGGACGGCGGCCGCACCGCCGCCGAGACGCTGCTCTCGAAGAACCCCGACATCAACGTCGTCTACACGATCAACGAGCCCGCCGCGTACGGCGCCTACGAGGCCTTCAAGGCCGCGAGCGCCACCGACGGCCTCATCGTGGTCTCCGTCGACGGCGGCTGCGCCGGCATCGATGCGGTCAAGGACGGCATCATCGGCGCGACCAGCCAGCAGTACCCCGTCAAGATGGCCGAGCTCGGCGTGAAGGCGATCCACGACCTCGTCACCAAGGGCACGACCCCCGAGAACACCGAGGGCCTCGACTTCTACAACACCGGCGTCGAGCTCGTGACCGACGACCCGCAGGAGGGCATCGACTCGATCGACACCTCCGAGGCCGCCGACATCTGCTGGGGCTGACGCCCCGCACCGCACCGTGAGGTGGTGCGGCGTCGGTGACGGATGCCGCGAGCTCGCGCCCGGGGCATCCGTCGACACCAGCCGGGGCCGCACCACCGCACCACCCAACATCGGAGATTTCACGTGAGTCAGCACACGACCGAGCCGCCCACGGCGGCACTCGACCTGGCCGAGGAGTTCCTCGACCGAACCACCCCGCTCAGCCGCATCCGCAACACGCTGCACCGCTACCCGGCGATCAGCCCGGCCATCGTGCTGGTGCTGTCCGTCATCGTGTTCGGACTGCTCAACGAGCGCTTCCTGAACCCGGCCAACCTGTCGCTCATCACGCAGCAGGTCGCCGTGGTCGGCACCCTCGCGGTGGCCCAGACGCTCATCATCCTCACCGCGGGCATCGACCTCTCGGTCGGCGCCGTGATGGTGCTGAGCTCGATGGTCATCGCCCAGACGACCGTGCAGGCCGGACTGCCCGCACCGGTCGGCCTGTTCCTCGGCCTGCTCGTCGGCCTCGCCGCCGGTGCGCTCAACGGCGCGCTCGTCACCCGGCTCAAGCTGCCGCCGTTCATCGTGACCCTGGGCACCCTGAACATCTTCGTCGCGCTGACGCTGCTCTACTCGGGCGGCGCCACCGTGCGCGGCGGCGAGATGCCCGCGCTGCTCACGTGGACCGGCAACACGTTCAACGTGCTCGGCGTGAACTTCACCGTCGGCGTCGTCATGATGCTGCTGCTCTACGTCGTCATCTCCTTCATCCTCGCGAAGACGGCGTGGGGCCGGCACGTGTACGCGGTGGGCGACGACAAGGAGTCGGCCCGCCTCGCCGGCATCAGCGTGAACCGCGTGCTGATGAGCGTGTACCTGGCCGCGGGCGCCATCCTCGCGCTCGGCGCGTGGATCCAGATCGGCCGCACCAATGCGGCCTCCCCCAACGCGGGCACCGACCTCAACCTCGACTCGATCACGGCCGTCGTCATCGGCGGCACGAGCCTCTTCGGCGGCCGCGGCACCGTGTGGGGCACCCTGCTCGGTGCGCTCATCGTGGGCGTCTTCCGCAACGGCCTCTCACTCGCCGGGCTCGACGTGCTCTGGCAGACCTTCGCGGTCGGCGTGCTCATCATCGTCGCCGTCTCCGTCGACCAGTGGATCCGAAAGGTACGCAAATGACCGACACCATCGCATCGGATGCCGCGGGCGGCGCGCCCGTGGAGACCCGCACGCCCATCCTCCGGGCCCGACGTCTCGTGAAGACGTTCGGCCGCGTCGTCGGCCTCGACGGAGTGAGCCTCGACCTCTACCCGGGTGAGGTGCTCGCCGTGATCGGCGACAACGGCGCAGGCAAGTCGACACTGATCAAGTGCCTGACCGGCGCCGAGATCCCCGACGAGGGCGAGATCTTCCTCGACGGCAAGCCCGTGCACTTCAAGCGCCCGCAGGACGCCCGGGCCGCGGGCATCGAGACGGTGTACCAGAACCTGGCCGTCTCGCCGGCGCTCGACGTGGCCGCGAACCTGTTCCTCGGTCGCGAGGAGCGCAAGCGCGGCGTGCTCGGCTCCGTCTTCCGCGTCGTCGACCAGAAGGGCATGCGGCAGAAGGCGAAGGACGAGCTCACGGCGCTCGGCATCTCGACGCTGCAGGACGTGACGGTGCCGGTCGAGAACCTCTCGGGCGGGCAGCGCCAGGCCGTGGCCGTGGCCCGGGCGGCGGCGTTCGGCTCGAAGGTCGTCGTGCTCGACGAGCCCACCGCGGCGCTCGGCGTGCGCGAGTCGAACCAGGTGCTCGAGCTCATCAAGAACCTGCGCGAGCGCGGCATCCCCGTGATCCTCATCTCGCACAACATGCCGCACGTCTTCGAGGTCGCCGACCGTATCCACATCCAGCGGCTCGGCAAGCGCGCGGCGACGATCACGCCGGAGTCGCACTCGATGACCGACGCCGTGGCGATCATGACGGGCGCGGCCCGGGGATGAGCTGGGCGAGTGAGGACGGCCGCGTCGAGCTCGTGGCACGGTTCACCGCCCTGCCCGGCCGCGAGGAGGAGGTCGAGCGCCTCCTCCTCGACCTCACCGCGAAGGTGCGCGACGAGCCCGGATGCCTCGCCTTCGAGCCGCATCGCGTCGGTCCTGCTCCAGCGGGGTCGGGCGCGACGGAAGGACCCGAGCCGATCGGCACCGGGTTCGTGGTCGTCGAGGCCTACCGCGACGACGCGGCGTTCGCCGAGCATCTCGCCGCGCCGTACGGCGCCCCGTTCAACGCGGCGCTCGGCCCGCTGATCGAGGAGGACGGCTCGGTCCTCACGTTCCTGACCCGGCTCGGCTGAGGCCGACCCGCCCGAACCCGGCGGCGGCGCCCTGCGGCAGACGCGGGCGCCGTCGCCGACCTCTGTCCGACGCCGATCGTCGGAGCCGCGGGCCGGCGCCCGTCAGGCGTGCGCGGCCCGGTACGCCTGGAACGTGCGGTCGAGCGCCTCGTCGATCGGAGTCGCACGCACGCCGAGCGCCGCGATGCGACTCGAGTCGACGACGAACGGCTCCTCGAACTCGTAGGCCATCTCGAGGAGCTCCCGAACGGTCGGATTGACCAGGCCGACGGCGCGCAGCGCGACCTTCGGCAGGCGTCCGATGCGCGGCTCGGTGCCGGCGAGCCGGAAGAACTCCTCGACCATCGCGCGACTCGTCCACGGTTGCGGGTCGTTCGGCAGGTGCCAGGCGGATCCGGTCACGCCGTCCGCGGTGCCGAGCACGGCGAGGCCCTCGCCGATGTCGGGCAGGTACGTGTAGCTGTGCACCAGGTCGGGATCGCCGAACAGGTCGACCCGCTTGCCGGCGGCCACCGCGTCGAGCACCCGGTCGCCGATGGGCGAGGCGATGCCCGCGCCCGGCCCGTAGTAGTCGGACGCCCGGCCGCTCACGACCTCGACGCGGCCCTCGCGGTGCGCCGCCCACAGCTCGTTCGCCATGTCGAGCCGCACGCGTCCCTTGCGGGTGTGCGGCTGCTGCGGGCTCTCCTCGGTGAGCGGCCGGCCGCCGGTGCGGCCGTACGAGTACACGTTGTCCATGTTCACGAAGCGGGCGCCGGTCGCCTCCGCGGCGGCGAGCACGCCGCCCTGCAGCGGCGGAAAGTCCTCGGCCCACCGGTGGTAGACGGGGTTCAGGGTCTGGTAGACGGATGCCGCGCCGGCGGCCGCGCGGGTCGCGAACGCGGCATCCGCGGCATCACCGCTGATCACCTCGACGTCGGCCAGCGCTGCGGCCTCGGGGCCGAGCGCCTCACGGCCGCTGCGGTTGACGATGCGCACACCGAGCCCGCGGGAGAGCAGCGCGAGCGCGGTGGCACGGCCGACGGGGCCCGAGCCGAAGACGACGTGCAGGCGGGGGTCGCTCATGGTGCTCCTGATCTCGCGGTATCTCTGGACACTGTTCGGCGTTACAACACTGTACGGTGTGTGGAGATGAACCGCCAGATCGCAACCGCATGAGACCAGGGCCCCGCCGCAGCTTCACCCACGCCGAGATCCTCGACGCCGCCTTCGACCTGCTCGAGACGAAGGGCTTCGCCGCCGTCTCCGTGCGGGGCGTCGCCGGCTCGCTCGGCATCACGCCGACCGCACTCTATACCTACTACTCCAGCAAGAACGCACTGTTACGCGGCATGATCGAGCACCTGCTCGCCCGCCTCGACCTGCGCGAAGCCGGCGGTTCCGACACGGTCGACGTTCCGGATGCCGCGGCGATCCGCCGGCGCATCGTGACCCTCGCGCTCCGCCTCCGCGAGCTCCTCACCGCGCACGCCGGCGCGCTCGGACTCATCATGAGCGGCCCGCTCGACGGACCGAACGCCATGCGCCTGAACGAGACCCTCCTGGAGTCGTTCACCGCCGCCGGCCTCGGCCTCGACGACGCCGCGCGGGCCGCATACGCGCTGCAGGTCTACGCGCTCGGGTCGATCGCCCTCGAGTCGGCCGACCAGGACGCCGACCCCGAGGCGGCCGCACCGACCGACGGCCTGTTCCCGGATGCCTCGGGCACCGCGCTCTGGACCGACCTCGCCACGTTCCCGCTCAGCTCACGCACCGCCGACGTGGCGGCCCAGCACAACTCCACCGACCAGTTCGTGTGGGGCCTGGAGCGGCTGCTCGACGGGCTGGTGCCGCCGGCCTGACGGTCGTCGTCTTCATCGCTCGGTCGGCGGCCCCGCCCGTTCGCGTCGGTGCGGTTCAGTCGGTGCGGTTCAGGCCCGGCGGCGGCGGTATCCGACCGCGGTGGCGGCCACGCCGACCGCGGCGAGGATGCCCGCGGCGAGGAACGACGGCACCGCGTCCGTGCCGGTCGCCGGCAACGCCTGGTCGGTGTCGGTCGGAGCCGGGGCCGGCGGCTGGGGCGGCACCGGCGGCTGCGGCGGAACCGGCGGCTCGGGCGGAACGGGCTCCCCGCCCTCCGCGCACGTGAGCTGGGCCAGGAACGGGAAGTTGTGCACCTCCCGTGGAGTGCCGGGTGTCGGCGCGGCGGGGAGACCGTGGATGAAGGACTTCGCGATCACGTTGCCCTCGATGTTCTGCGTGACCTGCCAGTTGAGATCGGCGTTGGGGGCGTAGATGCTGCCCTCGAGGCTCGCCCCGCCGGTCACCGTCACTGACGTCGCCTCGGGGAAGTTCCAGAGCACGAACGGGGCACTCGTCGAGGTCAGGTTGGAGAGGTTCGGGATCTGCCCGTCGAAGGTGCTGCCGGTGACGTTGACGAGCAGTGGCGTGTCGAGCGTGGGCACCAGCGGGAAGAAGATCTCCGACATGGCTTCGAGGTCGGATGCCGCGACGGTGACGACGTTCGTCTCGCCATCGACGAGCGTCAGTCTCGTGGTGGCGCCCTCGGCGTAGGGAGGCGTGAGCGGAGCGCCATCGTCTCGATTGGCGAACTCGATGGTCGGAGTGCACAGATTGAGCGTGGCCGCGGTGTCGCGGTAGAGCGAGAACGCGCCGGCGATGTCGATGAGGTCGCCCGGAACCGGCGTCTCGATCGAGGTCGGCGTCTGCGTGATCGTGCCCTCGATGCGCGGCTGCGTCTCGTACGTCCCCCCGGGCGGCACGATGTGGTACGGACCGAGAGTGTTGTTCTGGTCGGTGTCGAACGCGTCGTAGGTGGTCGTGTCGGCGACCTTCGTGAAGCCGTTGTTGAGCACCTTCAGCACGACCGAGCTGTCGGCCGGGAACTCGACGCCCCCGCCGACGTAGAGGTAGGTCGGCGCGGTGTCTCCGGGGGCGATGAAGGTGCCGGGCGGCACCGAGCCGGCCGCGATGTTGTACGACGTCTGGAAGCTCACGTCACCGCCGAGCGCGAGCGTGCCCTCGGCTTCGTCGGCGTTGAGCTCCACGTCGCCCTCGATGAACACGAGGAACCCGCTGTTCGCGGTATGGCTGCCGAGCGGCTGGGCGACGGGGTTGATGGGTCCGATCGTGTCGCCCGGCGCGGCGACGGCGGCACCCGGGAGCAGCATGGCGGCTCCCGCGAATGCGGCGACGGCCACGACCGTCGCGACGACCCTGCCCCGACGTTCCCCCGAATGCGTCATGCGCTCCAGCCTKGCACGTGCCGGGTCGCCCGCCAAGCATTCACGAGCGCTCATCCGCGCGTCGGCGCCTCCGCGGCCGGCCCTCCGCCGGAATGCGGCGAGGCGCCGACTCCCGAAGGAGCCGACGCCTCGCCGGTCGTGCGATCGGATCAGCCCGCTGCGGGCGGGGTGATCTTGATCTGGGCGGACGTGTTGTTCTTGCCCGCCTTCTTCACCTCGACGACGGTGCCGTAGCCGACACCGGCATCGGCCGGGTTGCCCGAGCCGAGCGTCATGCCCGGCATGACCTCGAGGCCGTAGAACTCGGTGAGCGGCGTGCCGTTCTCGTCGACGACCCGCGTGGAGTACGGCTGGTTGTCGACCGAGGGCACGACGACCGAACCGTTGCGGTAGCGGTAGTACAGGTCCTCGCCGTTGCGGATCTCGATTCCGGGGACCCAGCCCTGGTTGTCGGTGAAGACGCTCACCGGCTTCTGGGACTTGACGTCGGTGCAGTACTCGTCGGTGAAGTCGGCTCCCGTGATGCACTCCGTGAAGGGGTACGTCTTGGTGAGGCCGAACGCCGCGTTCGAGGACTGGGCACGCGAGGGCATGTTGTCGGTCGCCGTCGGGTCGATCTCGGCCGCCTCGCCGGTACGGCGCAGCGGGTCGAAGTGGCTGTCGACGATCAACAGGCCGCCCTTGGCGCCGGCGCTCGGGAGCGCCGTCTCGTTGGACTCGACGTGGTTGGTGCTGCCGTAGCCCGCGTCGCGGTACCAGACGAGCGCACCGGGAGCGTTGTACTTGATCTTGTCGACCTTCCACGCACCGGCCGTGGCGCTGTAGACGGTGTCGTACCCGTACTTCAGGCCCTCGTCGAAGCCGTCGAAGTTGCGCCACTCGACCAGGTAGTACTGGGCGGTGGTGGAGGTGCCGCTGTCGATGCGCCAGCCGGGACCGGTCGATGCCGCGAAGGTCTCGACCTGCTTCTCCCAGCCGTTGTCACCGCCCTCGACGTCGTCGGACCAGACCGTGGTGCCGGCGCTCTGCAGGTCGAAGTCGTCGACGAACCAGCCGCGCTCCTGGAAGGCGGCGTCGGTGGCGAGGCGGAGGCGGAGGCTGACCGTGCTGCCGGCGTAGGCGGCGAGGTCGACGTACTGGTGCTTCCACCCGTCGGACGTGCCCGTGAGGCCGTAGTGCTTGGCCTCGCCCTCGTTCGAGCCGAAGGTGGCCATGTTGCCGTTGGGGTCGGCGTAGCCGTCGGGCGTGGTGGCCTCGCTGCCGTCCTCGTTGAGGACCTTCAGCTCGCTCCACGTGGTGCCGCCGTCGGTCGAGACCTCGACGAAGCCGAAGTCCCAGTCCTCCTCGATGACGTAGTTGTTCTGCATCCAGAGCTTCGCGTCGACGGGCACGTCGAGGTCGCGGACGATGCGGATGTCGCCCCAGTCCTGGTCGGAGCCGGTGTACCACATGTTCTCGCCGCTGGTGGGCTCGGCCATGACGTTGACCTTGGCGGGCAGATTGATCTTCACGCCGTCCTCGGTGCCCTTGATCGGGCGCGAGCTCTGGCCGATGGTGATGGTCTTCGCAGCTTCACCGGGGTTCATCTGGACGGGGTCGGCCCAGCCGAGCACCCACTTGTCCCAGAGGCCCATATGGGTCGGCATCGACTGGAAGATCGGTCCGGAGTGCGAGCCCGACGACATCAGGTCCCAGAAGTCGACGTCGGAGTCGCCCTGGTTGGAGGTGTCGTAGAGGTCGGGCAGGCCGAGGTCGTGGCCGTACTCGTGCGCGAACACGCCGACGCCCGAGTCCTCGGGCTGCACGATGTAGTTCGAGAGCTTGAGGTCGGTGCCGGGGATGGCCGCGCCGCCCGCGACAGCGGAGGAGTGCGCCCAGATGGCGTAGGTGCCCTCTGCGCCGCCGCCGCCCGACTTGTCCTCACCGGCGTGCACGAGCACGACGTGGTCGATCACGCCGTCGGGCTCGAGGTAGTTCCCGTCGCCGTCGCGGTCGCCCTGGTCCTCGATGTCGTAGTCGGCCCACGGGAAGTCGGGCTGCGCCGCCGCCAGTGCCGTCACCGCGTCGATCGGGAGCTGGCCCGCGCCGATGGGGTTGTCGGGGTGGCCCTGCATATCCTGGATCGCGCCGGCCTCGTACACGCCCTCGTCGTTCAGGAAGCAGGTGCTCGCGCCGTAGTACGCCTCGGAGTGCGGGACCGTGACCCACGGGGTCGCGGAGCCGTGCACGGTGTAGGCGCCGTGCGACATCTCCTCGTACATGTTCTTCATCGTGTAGCCCGAGATGTCGATGCCGGGCTTGCCGTCGGGACCGACGAGGTCCTTGCGCACGCGCTCGGTGATGCCCTTGTCGGTGAAGAGCATGGTGTTGTAGTGCTCCGACGAGAAGTCGGAGACCCACATCGAGTTGTTGTCCTCGAGCTCGTAGTCGGCGGGGTTCGGGATGTTGTTGTGGAGGGGGCCGTTCTGGACCTCGCCCGGCTTGCACTCGGTCGACCCGAACTCGGTCGGCACCTGCACGCCCGTGAAGTCGTCGTTGGCGTTCGTGTTGAACTCGACGAGGATCGTGAGGAGCTTCGCCTCCTGCGTCTCCTCGGCCTGCTTGTAGTCGGGCGTCTTGTGCGGGTTCTTGTGCTTGCCCTTGTCGGAACGACCCTCGCGCTTGAGCTGCCCGGGGCTCTTGCCGGTGTCGATCGACTGGGCCTCGAGCTGGGCGAGTCCCTTCGCCGCCACCGGGTTGCCCTGCGAGTACTTCGCGTCGATGGCCTCGGCCTCGGCGACGGCCTCGGGCGCGGTGCGCTTCGCGACGGATCCGGCGACGACCTCATCGTCGGTGCCGAACGCCGCTTCGGCTCTCGGCGCGACGTAGTTCATGTAGTACTCGTCGTCGCTGATCACCGGCGCGGAGACGTGCGATGGCGCTGCCGATGCCCCCGTCGCGCCCATGGTCGCCAAGCCGGCGGYCGCGAGCGCGAGCACGGGAATCGTCGCCACCACGCGCCTGCGCGCGCGAGTGGTGTTTCCAAACATGCTTCTCCCTCCGAGTGCGCCGGGGGATGACCGCGGCGCACGAACGACGCCCGCCTGGTAGACGGACGTAGACGGCATCCTCCCTTGCCATGCGGCATCTATGGAAGTCCTTTCCGCAATCTGTGGAGAGAGACGCAAGTCCGTTGCGTGCCGCGCACGATTCATCCGCCGGCCCTACTCGATGACCGCGGCGATTGTGAACGAACCGTTACAGAGTGCGGCCGAGGGCTGGCCGGGCCGGGGAGACGGGCATACCCTGAGCCGGGACCGCATCGGGCGGGTTCCGGAGAGGAACACATGAGCGAGTCCACCGGTTCCACCCTCGCCGACTGGGAGCGGGAGGAGATCGCGCGCGCGAACGCGTCCGACCTCACGCCGGTCGTGTTCGTGCACGGACTCTGGCTGCTGTCGAGCAGCTGGCAGCCGTGGCGCGACTTCTTCGAGGACAACGGGTTCATCACCCTCGCACCGGGATGGCCCGACGACCCGGCCACCGTCGCCGAGGCGCGCGACCATCCTGAGGCCTTCGCGAAGAAGATGGTGCAGGAGGTCACGGATCACTACCTCGAGGCGATCGCGGCGCTCGACCAGGCGCCCGTCGTGATCGGCCACTCGTTCGGCGGCCTGATCGCCCAGAAGATCGCCGGCGAGGGCGTGGCCGCCGCCACGGTCTCGATCGACAACGCGCCGTTCAAGGGCGTGCTGCCGCTGCCCGCGTCCGCGCTGAAGTCCGCGTCACCGGTGCTGTCGAACCCGGCGAACGCCAAGCGGGGCGTGGCGCTCACCTTCGAGCAGTTCCAGTACGGCTGGGCCAACGCGCTCGACGAGGCCGAGGCCCGGCGTCTCTACGACACGCTCCATGTGCCCGCCGCCGGCGCCCCGCTCTTCCAGGCGGCGTTCGCGAACTTCAACCCGTTCGGCGGCGAGACCACGGTCGACTCGAAGAATCCCGAGCGCGGTCCGATGCTCATCATCGGCGGCGAGAAGGACCACACCGTGCCGCCCGCGATCACTGACGCGAGCTACAAGATCCAGGCGAAGAACCCGGGCACGACCGAGGAGATCACGATCCCGGGCCGCGGGCACTCGCTCACCATCGACTCGGGGTGGCGCGAGGTCGCCGACGAGGCCCTGGCCTTCGTGCAGCGGTTCATCCAATAGCCGAGCGGATGCCGCGTGGCGCGTGCCCGCGGCATCCCGCTCCGTCCGCCGGTCGCGGCTCCCGGCGGCTCAGCCGGCGCGGCGTACGATCGGTCGCGGGGGTGGTTCGTATGGGCGGAATCCTGCTTCGAGGCGCAGGGCGGCGGCCCGCGGCATCCGCTGCGCTGGTGATCTCGCTCGGCGTCGGCGGCATGCTGGCACTCGCGGGCTGCGGATCGAACGGATCGACTGACGCGTCGGCGCTGCCGCCCGTGATCGTCGACCTCGGCGACGTGGACGGCACGACGGTCGAGGTGACCGAGGGCGGCACGATCGACCTGACCGGCGACGACGAGACCTACGCCGCGTGGACGGCCGACATCGATGATCCCGACGTGGTCGAGTTCGTCGCGGGCCGCGACGACGGCAGCGCGCAGTTCAATCCGGGCCTCACGGCGACGTCGGTCGGCGAGACCGACGTGACGCTCGACAACGGGGAGACCGGCGACAGCGTGACGTTCACCGTCGACGTGGTGCCGAAGGCCGCCGGCGGCGACTGACCTGGCGGCCGAGGCCGTGCCCCGTGGGCGGGCGGCCGGCGGAGCCTCAGCCGAGCAGCAGCGACCGGAGCTGGTCGGCCGAGTGCACGACCGCCATGGCGTCGCCGGCCTCGGCGGGGGAGCCGTAGCCCCACTCGACCATGATCGTCGGCACGCCGTTCGCGGCAGCGCCGAGAGTGTCGTAGCCGCGGTCGCCGACCATGACGGGGTTCGAGAGGTCGACGCCCTGCGACTCGAGGCGGCGGAGCGCCTCGCGCACGACCTCGGCCTTGGTGCTGAGCTCCTCGTCGTCGCTCGCGCCGGTGATCTCGGTGAAGTACTGGCTGAGGCCGGCATGGTCGAGCACCTTGCGGGCCATCGACTCGGGCTTCGAGGTCGCGAGGGCCACGGGCACGCCCGCGGCGTGGAGCCGCTCGAGCACGCCGGCGACACCGGGGAACACGGGGGAGCACAGCACCCGGTGCGCGTAGTGCTCGCGGTAGACGTTGAGCGCCTGCCACGCCTCGGCGTCGTCGAAGCCCGCGGTCAGCCGCAGGCTGTCGAGCAGCGGCGGGCCGACATAGGAGCGGAGCACCTCGTCGGACGGCACGTCGACGCCGAGCTGGGTGAACATGTGGGCGAGCGACGCCGTGATGTCGGAGGCCGAGTCGACGATCGTGCCGTCGAGGTCGAACAGCACGGCCGACCAGGTGCGCGTGGGCGCGATGGTCTGAAGGGGCATCGTGGAAGTCACCGTGTCATCCTATGTCGAGGGTGTCTGAGAGTTTCTCAGGAAGAGAACGCTCCCATCCCCCAGAACGAGCGACAAGGGGCTTGTGCCACGCTCGCGCGGTCGTTGCGCGGCGGTGGGCCGAGCGGCGCCCGGCAGCCCCACGCGCCCAGTCAGAACAGGCGGGCGTGGCCGCTCTCGATGCCCCGCATCGCGTCGTAGTCGAGCACGACGCAGCGGATGCCGCGGTCCTCCGCGAGGGTGCGCGCCTGCGGCTTGATCTCCTGTGCGGCGAAGATGCCGGTCACCGGTGCCAGGCGGGGATCGCGGTTCATGAGCTCGAGGTAGCGGGTGAGCTGCTCGACGCCGTCGATGTCGCCGCGCCGCTTGAGCTCGACCGCGACCGAGGCCCCCGAGGCATCCGTCGCCAGGATGTCGACCGGGCCGATCGCCGTCATGTACTCGCGGCGTACGAGCCGGTGCCCATCGCCGAGGAGCTCGATCTGCTCGGCGAGGAGCTGCTGCAGGTGCGCCTCGACGCCGTCCTTCTGAAGGCCCGGGTCGACGCCGAGCTCGTGCGCGGAGTCGTGGAACACCTCGTGGATCGAGACGACGAGCTGGTCGGCGGTCTTCTTGTGCGTGACCTTCCACAGCTCGATGACGCCCGCAGCGGCCTGGTCGTCGTCGGGCTCGAGCGACTCGAGCGTGCACGGCGGGCTCATCCAGTTGAGCGGCTTGTAGCTGCCGCCGTCGGAGTGCACGAGCAGACTGCCGTCGCCCTTGACCATGAGCAGCCGCGTCGCGAGCGGCAGGTGGGCGGAGAGGCGCCCCGCGTAGTCGACGGAGCAGCGGGCGATGACGAGACGCACCCGTCGAGTGTACGGCGTCAGGCGCCGGCGGATGCCTCGGGCGGCCGTGCCTCGTGATGCCGCCGCCCTTTCGTGCGGCGGTCCTCCTTCATCTCCGCCTCGAAGAGGTGCCGGCGCCCGCCGACCAGCTCGTCCCGGGCCGCTCGCTCGACTCCGCGCACCTCGGCGTAGTAGCCGTCGTCGTACTCCTCGACGACCTGGAACGTCCAGCGGCCCTCCAGCACGTTGCGACCGACGACGTCCCGTTCGAGACGGTCCGCGACGCCGTCGTGGCCCGCGGCCCGGAAGAGCTCGGCGGCCTCGCCGATGGCCAGGTCGGCCTTGCCGGTCAGTCGGTGGAACCGGTACAGCGACCCGCGGGCATCCTCGATCGTCTCGAGCGCCTCGGAGAGCTTGCCGAGCGCCTCGACGGCCGCGTCGTCGACGCCCGGCGGCCGGGTGTGGTGGCCGGCGGGGCGGTCGAGGCGGGCGTGGTCGTCACCGGCGCGGTCGTCGCCGGCCGGGTCGAGGCGGGCGTGGTCGTCGAGCAGTTCGTCGGCATCCATCCCCGAATTCTCGCCGTCCGGGCGGCCGGCGCGAGAGCCCTTGCCCGTTCCCGGGCGGTGCGCTACGGCGCTGCGGGCGCCTTGGGC
>NZ_JBFUCL010000046.1:0-15539 GCF_056405255.1 Agromyces sp. P1_H4
ACCTTCCGCACGCTCGGAAAGGTCGATTCGCGTCATCTCGGCGACCGGCGCCCCGGCGCCCCGGCGCCTCGGCGACCGGCGCCCCGGCGCCCCGGCGCCKAGCGCCGGGTGAGGTACGCCTCGATGCGGTCGAACGCGCCGACCCAGGCCATGGTCTCGAAGAAGTCGCGCATCTCGGGCGTGGGGAAACCGGTCTGCTCGACCGTCACCAGCGTGCCCCCGTCGTGCGGTTCGAACGTCACGACCACGTGCGTCGTCATGGTCTGTCCGCTCGGGTCGTTGCCCGTCGACTCGGTGACGAGCCGGTGCGGCCGGTCGATCTCGAGGAAGGTCTGCACCTCGGTGAAGAGCGTGTCGCGATCGGGGCCCCACACGGCCTTCTGCGTGCCGCCGACCCGTAGGTCGACCTCGATCTCCACGATGCCCGGCTCCTCGTCGAGGATGGAGAACCAGATCTTCTGCTGCTCGGCGTCGGTGTAGGCGTCGAACACCTCCTCGGGTGTCGCGGGCAGCTGCCGCGTCATCCGCAGGCCGATGGACTCGCTCGTGTCCAGTTCCGTCATGATTCCGTTCCCTTCGTTCTGTCGGATGCGCCATTGCGCAACGTGAAGTAGGCCTCGAGCCCGTCGAGCCGCCGTTCCCAGAGCCGCTGGTAGAAGCTGATCCATGCCATCGCGTCGTCCAACCGTTCGGTGCCGAGACGGACCTGCCGCACGCGGCCGACCTTCTCGGTGGTGACGAGCCCAGCGGCCTCGAGCACGTCGACATGCTTCCGGATGCCGGTGAGCGTCATGTCCGCGGGCGTGGCGAGCTCGGTGATCGTTGCCGGCCCGTCGCCGAGCCGGGTCAGGATGCCGCGGCGTGTCTCGTCGGCTAGGGCGCCAAACGCCCGGTCGAGTGCCTGTTGCTGAACCATGTGGTTCAGTGTACGTCACTGAACCGGAAAGTTCAATGTCGATGTTGGCGTGCGCCGGGCACGCGCGAACGCGCCCGCCTCCGCATGGAGACGGGCGCGCCCTGACTTGTCCGCAGCCTCGAGCGCTACCCGCGCGTCCACTGCTGGGCGGTCGACGACGCGTCGCACGATGCGAGCGCCACGCCCCACTCGCTCTCGGGAGTGGCCAGGCACAGCGAGGCATCCGCGACGCTGCTGATCGTCTGATCGGCGTTGAGCTGCCACTTCTGCTCCACGGCCCCGTTGCAGTCGGCGATCATCACGGCGCTGCCGACGACGGCGCCGCCCACCGGCTCGACGCACATGTCGCCGTAGATCGCGAGCTCCTGCTCGGCCGTCCAGTCGAACGACTGGTTGCCGCCGCCGTTGCAGTACCAGAGGCCCAGCGTCGTGCCCGCCGTGGTCGAGAAGCCGGGCACGTCGACGCAGACGGCGTGGCGCACGCTCACGAGCGGCTCGCCGGGAGGGGCCGGCGGCCGGTCGTTGAGCTGCTCCTGCTTGAGGAGTCCCCAGCCCCACTGCAGTTGGGCGAGCCCCGACTCGTTCGTCACCTCGAGGTCGCCGTCGCCGACGAGCTCGGTGAGCGTGTAGGCGTCGTTCGTGCGCAGGCCGGGCCAGTAGACGATGCCGATGCCCTGGTCTCTGGCCACCTCCGTGAGCGCACCGAGGTACGACGTGTAGACGTCGCCCTCGTGGTTGCCGTAGTTGAGGCCCGTGGTCATGGGCGATCCCGCCTCGGAGACAACGGTGCGCCAGCCGTACTCGCCGATGCGCGGCAGCAGGTTCGCCTTCCACTCCTCCTCGGTGGTGTGGTCGGCCCAGAACCCGTAGAAGTGCAGCGACAGCAGCGTGCCGTCGAGCTCCTCGGCCGCACCGACGCCCGTGACGTCGTCGTTGTAGCCCGTGCCCGAGATGATGACGCGCTTGCGCGGCACGTCGGAGTGGTCGTCGAGCCAGCCCGAGGTGAGCGACACCCACTCGTCGAGCGTGTAGCCGAACGGCTCGTTCATGGGCTCGTAGTACACGTGCGGGTTCTTGCCGTACTCGTCGACCACGGTGTCCCACATGGCGTCGAACGCGGCCTGGTCGTCGACGCGGCCGTCCTTCGCGTCGTCGCCCTCCCAGTAGCTGAGGATCACCTTGAAGCCGTGCCGCGTCGCCGCATCGATGGCGCCCTGGTAGGACTCCCACCAGTCGGTCCCCACACTCGACGGGTTGATGGGCAGCCGCACCGTGTTGGCGCCCACCTCGTGCCGGAACTCGAGCACGAGGTCGGACGCCTTGCGGTACGTGGTGCGGTAGTCGTCGTCGGTGCTCAGCCCCGAGGGCACGACCTCGTCGTCGGCGTAGTTGTCGCGTGGATCGGCCCAGTTGACCCCGCGGAACTCACTCGTACCGGTAGGGCCGGTAGAGGGAGCGGCGAGGGCCGGGAGCGGCGTCGCTCCAGCCAGCAGCAGGGCCGCCCCGAGGGCGATCCCGAGTGCGTTTCTCATCGGTCTCCAATCATCCGCGACGCGTCGATGCGCCGCAGGCTCAGGATGTTGACGTCAACATCGCCTCGAAACTCTCACACGATCACGGTCGACCGCAAGGGGTTCCGAACAGGTGGCCGGATGCCGCGGGCTCGCGAAGCACGCCGGCTCGCGGCATCCGTCGGGGGTCGTCCCGGTTCACCAGGTGAGGCCGACGTGCTCCTCGCTGACCCGCCAGAGCCGCTTCGCGGTGGTCTCGTCGAGTGAACGCGACGACGGGCGCTTCACGCGACGATCATGGAAGTACTGCCCGCTGACGGCATCGAGCTCGGGCGCCGAGGCCGCCCAGACGACCGTGTCGGCGCCGCGTTCGGGGGAGCGCATGAACGGGCGCGCGAGGCCGCCCATCGAGGCGTAGAGCCGTGCCTGGTCCTCGGCGCCGAAGGCCGTGCGGGTCACGCCCGGGTGCACGGCGTTCGCGGTGACGGTGGTCCCGCGAAGCCGACGCGCCAGCTCGAAGGTGAACAGCAGGTCGGCGAGCTTGGCCTGGTTGTACGCCCGCTGGCCGGAGTAGCGTTGCGTGCCCTGGAGGTCGTCGAAGTCGATCCGGCCGAGCGACTCCGCGCTCGACGCCACGGCGACGACGCGGGCATCGCCGTGCGCCCGCATCCGGTCGATGAGCAGTCCCGTGAGCAGGAACGGTGCGAGGTGGTTCAGGGCGAAGGTCAGCTCGAGCCCGTCGACCGTGACATGGCGGTGGGCCCAGAACCCCCCGACGTTGTTGACCAGCGCGTCGATGCGCGGGTAGCGCTCCTCGAGTTCGGCGGCCAGTCGTCGCACCTGCTCCTGCGACGACAGGTCGGCCGCGAACACGTCGATCGGGCCGCCGGAGCCGGCGCGGCCGCCCAGTTCGGCGGCGGTCGCCGCGAGCCGTTCGGGACTCCTCCCGACGATGCCGACCCGAGCCCCGAGTTCGGCGAGGCCCGCCGCGGTGGCCTTCCCGATCCCGCCGGTCGCGCCGGTGACCACGACGATCCGACCCGACATGGGCTGTGACGCGTTCATCGGTCCTCCGCCCCTCGGCAGCGACCGTCAGCCGGGGGCGCTGCCGACCTGGCTCGCCGCCAGTCTCGTCGTCGGCGGCGCCGGCGGCAAGCGCCGGGGACCGCCCGGCGGCGCCCAGTGCCCGGAGCGTTCCGCGGTTCAGGCCATCGAGTCGAGGATCTCCACGAGCCGCTCGAACGTGGTCGTCGGGTTCACGATCGCGAAGCGGGTGTTCGGCCGGCCGCCGTGCGAGCTCGGCGTGACGAAGGCGCGCTGCTCGTCGAGGAGGCGGGCCGACCACGCGTCGTAGTCCGCCTTCGACCAGCCCTCGCGCTCGAAGACCACGACGGACAGCTGCGGGTCGCGCACGAGGCGAAGCTCATCTCGCGACTCGATCTCGCGGGCGATGTCCTGGGCCAGCTGGATCGAGCTCGAGATCGCCTCGCGGTAGGCGCTGCCGCCGTGCGTGGCGAGCGAGAACCACAGCGGCAGGCCGCGGGCGCGGCGGGTGAGGTGCGCCGCGTAGTCGGACGGGCTCCACTCGCTGGTCTCGGTGAGGGTGTCGAGGTACTCGGCATGCTGTGTGTGCGCGCGGCGACCGGTCTCGGGATCGCGGTAGATGAGGGCGCACGCGTCGAACGGGGCGAAGAGCCACTTGTGCGGATCGACGATGACCGAGTCCGCGTGCTCGACGCCCGCGAACCGGTGCCGCGCGAGCGGCGACAGCATGGCGGCGAGGCCGTAGGCGCCGTCGACGTGCAGCCAGAACTCGAAGTCCCGCTTGAGCGCTGCGATCGACGCCACGTCGTCGACGATGCCGAAGTTCGTGGAGCCGGCGGTGGCGACCACGGCGAAGACGGATGCCCCGTGCTCTTCGAGTGCGGCACGCACGGCGTCGCCCCGCAGCATCCCGTCGTCGCCCGGGCGCACCGGCACGACGTCGACGTCCATGACCCGGGCGGCCGAGGCGATGGAGGAGTGCGCCTCGGCGCTGCACACGACCTTCCACCGCGAGGGCATCTCCGCGCCGGCGTCGTGCGCGGCGAGCCGCGCGTGCTCACGCGCGGCGACGAGCGCCGAGAGGTTGCCGAGGGTGCCGCCCTGCACGAAGACGCCGCCGGCGGTGGCCGGGAGCCCGAACTCGTTCGCGAGCCAGGCGAGGACCTCGTTCTCGGCGTGCACGGCCCCGGCGCCCTCGAGCCAGGAGCCGCCGTAGAGGGCGCTGGCCGACACGACGAGGTCGAACGCGATGGCCGCCTTCGTCGGGGCGGTCGGGATGAACGACAGGTAGCCGGGGTGATCGGTGGTGATGCAGGCCGGCGCCAGCACGTGCTCGAACAGCGACAGGGCCCGGGCCGCGCCGATGCCGTGCTCGTCGATGGTGCGGCCGGCGAGCCGGTTGAGCTCGAAGGCGGAGATCGGCTTGTCGAGCGGGGTGTCGGTGGCGAGCATGCGCCGGCGGGAGTAGTCGAGCACGAGGTCGACGAGGCGAGTGGTCTCCTCGGAGGTCGCGTGCATGCGCGCCTCGGGCAGGTCTACGGTCATGGTGAGGGGTTCCTCTCGGAGAATGGGCACGACGAGGCCGCTGAAAAGCGTTGCACACGACGAGGCTGTTTCGCAAAATCGCGCAATGAAACCGACCATGAGCGCACAACTCGTGCGCGGAAGCGACCCGTAACGCAGGAAGCCATCGATTGATCCTTCAGGGCTGTCCTGCGGCTCGGGGCGGTCCCTGATGCAGCGCGCCCTCCGGGAGCGTATACCGGGAGCGAGGAACCCTCACGAACGGAGGGTGAACGAGGAGGACGCCATGAACCCCGATCCCGTGATCCCGAACGCCCCGGTCGCGGCGGCGACGGCGACCGGCTTCGACGCGGCGTTCCTGGGCGTGCCGGCCGACATGCCGCGTCTCGGCGACGTGCAGGCCGCGGCATCCGTCGAACTCGCCTACGAGCACTTCACCGTGGTGCTCGACACGACCCGGCGGCTCGCGGCCGTGACCGCGGTGAACATCGACGGCGCGCGCCTCGCGAAGGTGCCGCGCGGCGACCGCTGGGTGTTCGACGAGCGGATCCCCGAGGAGCTGCAGGCCGGCCCCGAGGTCTACGCCGACAACGACCTCGACCGGGGCCACCTCGTGCGGCGCAACGACCCCGTCTGGGGCGATCCCGAGGTGGCCGCCCGCGCGAACGACGCCACGTTCCACTTCACCAACGCCGCCCCGCAGGCGTCGGACTTCAACCAGGGGCACGAGCTGTGGGTCGGACTCGAGGACCACGTCCTCGAGCACGCGCGAGCGCACCAGCTGAAGCTCAGCGTGTTCACGGGCCCGGTGCTCGCCGACGACGATCCGCCGTATCGCGGCATCCGGATCCCCCTCCGCTTCTGGAAGGTCGCCGCGTGGAGCACGGGCGATGCGCTCGCGACGACCGGCTTCCTCGTCGACCAGTCGCCCCTCGTCGACGTCGACCTCCTGCCGCGGGAGCTCGCCGCTCCGCCGCCGCTCGGGCCGTTCCGCACGTTCCAGGTGCGCGTCGCGGCCATCGCCGAGCTCACCGGACTGACCATGCCCGAGCTCGTCGCCACCGAGAGCCTGCCCCGCGGCGTGCCGGCCATGCGCGAACTCACGACCGCCGCTGACATCCTGCTCTGAGCAGGCGGACGGATGCCGCGGCGCGCAGCCGCGGCATCCGTTCGGCCCTGCTCGGGCCCGAGTCCGTCAGGCCCGGGCCGAGCCCGTCAGGGGGTGACGATGTTGAAGCCCGGGTCGCCCGGGTCGAGCACGCCCAGCACCGACTGCAGCACGCTCGCGTCGCCGTCGAGCACGAGGCCGCCGGCCATCGCCGCCTGCACGTCTCCCGTCGCGAGGCCGCCGAGGGCCGACTTCGGCACGGTCACCGTGAGCGAGACGTCGCCCTTGCCGTCGCGGGCGGCGGTGAGCACGCCGTTCCGCAACGTCACCCGGTAGGTCTCGCCGTCGTGGTCGGGGAAGGTCCACCTCGTCGCGAGGTCGAGGTCCCACGCCTTCGGCCCGTCGACCTGCACCGCGATCGCATCGAAGAAGAGCTGCGGGGTGAGCTGGGCGAGGAGGTCGGCGGCCGCGGGGTTCGTGGGCGTGCCGAACGCCGCCCCCCGCAGCTCCAGCGAACCCGACAGGAATGCCGCTCGCCACGTGCCGTTCTCGCTGCCGAAGCCGAGTTGCTCGAGCACCTCCGAGAGCAGCGCCTTCGCGCCCTCATGATCGGGCTGCGCGAACACGACGTGGTCGAGCACCTGGGCCGCCCACCGAAGGTCGCCGGACTCGAAGGAGCCCCGTGCCTTCTCGACGACCGCGTCCGCGCCGCCCATGAACTCGACGTACCGTGTGCCCGCCTCGACCGGCGTGTGCTGCCAGAGGTGCGACGGGTTGCCGTCGTACCAGCCCATGTACCGCTGGTAGATCGCCTTCACGTTGTGGCTCACCGAGCCGTAGTAGCCGTGGGTGTTCCAGGCTGCCTCGATGGCCGGCGGCAGCTCGATCATCTCGGCGATCTCGGTGCCGGTGTAGCCCTGGTTGAGGAGCCGCAGCGTCTGGTCGTGCAGGTAGGCGTAGAGGTCCCGCTGGGTGGAGAGGAACTCGGCGATGTGCTCGGTGCCCCAGGTCGGCCAGTGGTGCGACGCGAACGCGACCTCGGCCTCGCCCGCGAAGGTCTCGATCGCCTCGGTGAGGTAGCCGGCCCACGCGTGCGGGTCGCGCACCACGGCGCCTCGGAGCGTGAGCAGGTTGTGCAGCGTGTGCGTGGCGTTCTCGGCCATGCAGAGCGCCCTGCGATCGGGGAAGTAGAAGTGCATCTCGGAGGGCGCCTCGGTGCCCGGCGCCATCTGGAAGACGATGCGAACGCCGTCGATGGTGTGCTCCTCGCCGGTTCGCGTCACGTACACGGTGGGCGCGATGAGCGTGACCGTGCCGTTCGACGTCGACTGCCCGAGGCCGACGCCCACGCTGCCGCGCTCGCCGCGCGGGAGGGCCGCGCCGTACATGTACGCGGCGCGGCGGCCCATGGCCGTGCCGGCGTAGACGTTCTCGGAGATGGCGTGCTCGAGGAATCCGGCGGGTGCGATCACCGGCACGCCCGCGTCGACCTCCTCCTGCGAGACGACGCCCTTGACGCCGCCGAAGTGGTCGATGTGCGAGTGCGTGTAGATCACGGCGACCACGGGCTTCTCGCCGCGGTGCTCGCGATACAGGGCGAGCGCCGCCGCGGCCGTCTCGGCGGAGATGAGCGGGTCGATCACGATGACGCCCGTGTCGCCCTCGACGAACGTGATGTTCGACAGGTCGAAGTTGCGGACCTGGTAGATGCCCCCGACCACCTCGAACAGACCGTGCTTCTGCACCAGCTGCGACTGTCGCCAGAGGCTCGGATGCACCGTCGGCGATCCCTCGGCGTCGAGGAACCCGAACTCGTCGATGTCGTAGACCACGTTGCCGGCGGCGCCGCGGATCACGCGGGGCTCGATCGTGGCGATGAACCCGCGCTCCGCATCCTCGAAGTCGCGTCGGTCCTCGAACGGGAAGCCCCCGCCGCTCGAGTTCCCCTGGTCGTGGCTGTTCGGCGTCGATTCCGACATCTGCGCATCCCCTCTTCGCGGGCGGCCATCGCCCGCTCGCCCATTCTCGTGTCGCCGCGCGGGCGGCGTCCACAGCCGGCGCGTGAACTCCCGCCGGATTGTCAGCGGCCCATGGTCGAGTGGTCGCATGGGCTTCGACGCGCAATTCCTGGGGGTGGCGGCTCCGTTGCCGCGAGTGTCCGAAGCGGATGCCGCGGCATCCGTCGAACTCGACTCGGTGCACTTCACCGTGGTGCTCGACACCGTGCGGCGGCTCGCGCGGGTCACCGGGGTCAACGTCGACGGCGCCGCGCTCGTCGAGCTGGAGCGGGGCGACCGGTGGCAGTTCGACGACCGCATCCCCACCGACTGGCAGGCCGGCCCGCTCGTTTATGCCGACAACGACCTGGACCGCGGCCACCTGGTGCGCCGCCGCGACYCGGTGTGGGGGCCGCCCGAGGTGGCTGCGCGCGCCAACTCCGACACGTTCCGCTACACGAACGCGGCGCCGCAGGCGTCGGGCTTCAACCAGTCGAAGGAGCTGTGGCTCGGCCTCGAGGACCACGTGCTCGAGCACGCGCGGGCGTACCGACAGCGGCTCAGCGTCTTCACCGCGCCGGTGCTGGGCGACGGCGACCCGTCGTACCGTGGCATCCGCGTACCCCTGCGGTTCTGGAAGATCGCCGCGTGGAACAGCAACGGCGACGCGACCGGTACGAGCGACGGCGGCAGCCTCGCCGCCGTCGGGTTCGTCGTCGATCAGGCGTCGCTGGTGGACGCCGGCGCGGTGCGCGAGCCCGCTCCGGGGGAGGCGCCGCCCCTGGGCCCGTTCCGCACCTTCCAGGTGCCGATCGCCGACATCGCCGCCGCCACCGGGCTGGTCATGCCCGACCTCATCGCCGCCGACCGCATGCCCAAGGCAGTCTCCGCGCTCGAGTGGCGGCGCATCGAGGAGCCGGCCGACATCCTGCTGTAGTCGCTCGGGCGGCACCGACGCCCGAGCTGCTCCGACTCGGCTAGGCGGGTGCGCCCGTCGTCGCGGAATCGGCGCCGCCGGCCGTGCGCTTGGCTGCCCTCCGCGCCTTGCGCGCGGCCTTCGCGTCGGCGTCGAACTTGGCCATGATCTCCCGCGTCTGGTCGAGCTCACCGAGCATCGGGCGGATCCAGTTCATCGCGGGGTTCGTGTCGACCAGGACCAGGCGCACGATCAGGGTGAGCGGAATCGCGAGGATCGCCCCGATCGGCCCGATGACCACCGCCCAGAACAGCACCGAGAAGAACGTGATGGTCTGGCTGAGGTTCACGGCCTTGCCGACCACGCGCGGCTGGATCACCGACTGGATGACGGCGTTGATGACGCCGTAGACCACGATCACGGCGATGACGGTCGGCCAGCCGCCCACGAGCGCGCCGAAGATGATCGGCGGAACGATCGCGATGAAGTAGCCGATGTTCGGGATGAACGAGCAGACGAACGCGAGGAGTCCCCAGATGAACGCGCCGGGCACCTGCAGGATGAGCAGCGCGATCCAGTTCACGATGCCCTGCGCGATGCCGAGCACCGTCGTGACGACCATGTACCGCCGCACGTTGCTGCCGTAGCTCACCAGTGAGACCGCCACGAGCGGCCGCACGGTGTAGAGCTCCCGCAGCACGGTCGGCACGAACCCGGCGTCCATGGCCATGAGCAGCAGCATCGTGAAGAGGATGACGAGGAGGGTGATCCAGCCCGTGAGCCCGCCGACCAGCCCGCCGACGAATCCGAGAAGTGACGCCGGATCGAACCCCTTGGCCACGTCGCTGATCTCGGTGGAGGTGATGCCGATGGAGGAGAGCCATGCGGCGACGTTCTGGCCGAACGCCGAGATCTGCGGCTTGAACTGCGGCAGCAGCTCGGCGAACTGACCGAACGCGACGAGGACGAGGTACCCGAAGGCGAGCAGCAGCAAGGTCACGGCGGTGATCACCGATCCGGTGGCGATGCCGCGCGGCACGCCGCGCTTCTCGAGCCAGACCCGCAGCGGGTGTACGCAGATCGTGAGCACGAGGGCGAAGAAGACCGGGCCGAAGATGCCCGAGATCGCGGCGATGCCGAAGGTCGCGAGGGCGGCGCCCCCGATGCCCATGAGGATGAACGCGTTGCGGTGCTTCGAGGTCGCCGCGAGCGACTCGGCCGCAGCCTGTGCGGCTGCGACCTCCGCCGCGTCGGCCGCCGCATCGGCCTCCTCAGGCGACGGCGTCTTCTTCTTGGTCCACCACATGAGGACTCCGATCAGCAGGTCGCCCCGACCCGCGCTCGTGCCCACCATAGCGAGCGGATGCCACGGGCGGCATCATCCAGTTCGCGTGAGTCATGCGTCCTCGGGGGCGGCGAGCGTCAGGAAGGCGCGGCCCACGTGCGGCCGCCGGACGAGCTCCGATTCGAGCCGGCGCAGCTCGCGTGCGGCATCCGCCTCGCTGCGATCGTCGACGAGGTCGACCGACGCGACCAGCAGCACCGTTCCGGGGCCGATGAACTCCATGTGCAGGAACCCGACCCGTTCGATCTCGGGCGACTCGAGGATCTCGTCGCGCACGGCGTCGCGCAGCGCGTCGTCGACCGCCTCGCCGAGGAGGAAGGCCCGGTTGCGGGCGATGAGCACCACGGCGACGATGCCGAGCAGCACGCCCACGAGGAGCGAGCCGATCGCGTCGTAGACCGGTGAGCCCGTGAGCTGGTGCAGGCCGACGCCGAAGAACGCGATGACCAGGCCGATGAGGGCCGCCGCGTCCTCGGCGAAGACGGCGCGCAGGGTCGGGTTCGAGCTGCGGGCCACGTGCTCGAGGGTGGCGACGTCGCGTCGCCGGGCGTCGGTGCGCGCCTGCCGGAAGGCGCGGATGAACGAGATGCCCTCGAGCACGAACGAGATGCCGAGCACCGTGTAGGCGACGCCGTAGTCGCTCGCCGGCTCGGGGTCGACGAGCTCGGAGATGCCGTGCTGGATCGAGACGACGGCCCCCGCGGTGAACAGCCCGAAGGCCGCGAACATCGACCAGATGTAGGCGTCCTTGCCGAAGCCGAGCGGATGCCGCGCGTCGGCCGGTCGACGCGATCGGCGCTCGGCGATGACGAGGAGCACTTCGTTGCCGGTGTCGGCCCACGAGTGCGCGGCCTCGGCGACCATCGACGCCGACCCCGTGATGACGGCCGCGAACGACTTCGCGGCCGCGATGAGCGCGTTCACGACGAGGGCCACGATCACGGTGACGAGGCTCTCGGCGGGTTGCTCGGCGGGCGTGGCGGCGCCGGGCTTCGCGGGCTGCTCGGATCGATCCGCCGTCATCGTCCGAGTCTGGCATCGGATGCCGCGCCGGTGCCACAGTGGAGGCATGGCTGCGAGGGCGGAACTCCAGGCCGACGTGCTCATCGTGGGCGCCGGGCCGAGCGGCCTCATGCTCGCGGTGGTGCTCGCACAGCTCGGCGTCGACGCGATCATCGTCGACGGCAAGTCGGGGCCGACGCGCGAGTCGCGGGCGCTCGCCGTGCAGGCGCGCACCATGGAGCTCTACGACCAACTCGGCCTCGTCGACCGGGTGCTCGCCGAGCGGTCGCCGGCCACCGCGGTCGTGCCTGGTGCGGGCAGCCGCCCGTTCGGGCGGGTCGAGCTGCGCGGGATCGGCGAGGGCGTGAGCCCCTACCTGGAGGTCACGGTCTTCGAGCAGAGCCGCAACGAGCGGATGCTCGTCGACGCGCTCGCCGACCTCGGCCGGGAGGTGCGCTGGGGCCACCGGCTCGCGCGGCTCGACGTCGTGGCCGAGGGCGACGCAGGTGACGGCGAACGCGCCGGCGCGGCATCCGTCGTCGCGACCCTCGACGGCCCCGACGGGCCGGTCACGGTGCGCGCCCGCTACTGCGTGGGGGCCGACGGCGCGCACTCGCCGGTGCGCGAGACGCTCGGCGTGCCGTTCGAGGGCGTGACCAATGAGCACAGCTTCTACGTGACGGATGCCGCGGGCGTGACGGGTCTCGTCGAGGGGGCCATCAACATCCGCATCACGGCCGAGCACTTCCTGCTCGGGTTCCCGATGGGTGTGGGCCGGATGCGCCTGCTCGGCGTCGTGCGCGACCGCGACCTTGACGCGGCCGGCGAACTCGCCGAGGACACCGTGAAGGGGCTGGTGCGCCGGGAGTTCGGCGTCGCCTACACGGACTCGGCCTGGTTCTCGCAGTACCGGCTGCATCACCGGCTCGCGAAGCGGTTCCGGGTCGGACCGTGCTTCCTCGTCGGCGATGCGGCGCACATCCACTCGCCGGTCGGAGCGCAGGGCATGAACACCGGACTGCAGGAGGCCCACAATCTGGCCTGCGCGTTCGCCGACGTGCTCCTGCGCGGCATGCCCGATGCGCGCCTCGACCGCTACGAGGCCGAGCGCCGGCCGGTCGGACGCGTCCTCGTCGACACGACGGACCGCATGTTCGGGGTCGTGACGGCGGGCGGCCGGCTCGCGCGGTTCGTGCGAGGCAGCGTCGTGCCCGTGATCGGGCCCGTCGCCGTGCGGCTGCTGCCGCGCCTGATCGGCGGCCGCCGCGTCTTCGGCTACCTGTCGCAGACCCGCATCCACTACCGGATGTCGCCGCGCACGTCGTCGGGCCGTGACCGCGTCGTCGGGCGGCGGCTGCCGTGGCTGGGCGGCGACGTCGACAACTTCGCCCCGCTGCGGGCGTTCACCTGGCAGGTGCACGGGTACGGCGTCTACGAGCCCGAGGTTCGCGCGATCGCGGAGACGCTCGGACTCGAGTGGCACGCGTTCCCGCCCGATCCGCACGGACGCCTCGACCCGTCGCTCGTCTACCTCGTGCGGCCCGACGGGTTCGTCGCGGCCGCGGCATCCGCTCGCGCCGTTCCCGGCGGCCCGGCCGCCTTCCGTGAACAGCTCGCGGGCTGAGTCGGCGTATCGTCGACGGGTGACCCCAGAACTCGACGAGCAGGATGCCGCGCTGCGCCGCCGCCGATTCGCCGGAGCTGCGACGCAGCTCGGCACCGAGGTCTCGATCAACTTCGGCTCGTCGCTCGCCGGCCTGCTCATCCCCATCGTCGGATCGTTCGTCGTCGTGGCGGCGCGCCAGATCGTGATGGTCGTCGCCGTCGTTCCGTTCTACCGGCCCAAGCGCGCCGAGCTCACGTGGCGCCGCCTCTGGCCCGCGCTCGCGCTCGGCGTGGTGCTGGCGGTCATGAACCTCGCGTTCTACGAGTCGGTGCACCGGCTCGGGTTGGGCATCGCGGCGACGATCGAGTTCCTCGGCCCCCTCGCGATCGCGCTCCTCTCCTCGCGCCGCATCCTCGACGTGGCCTGTGCGCTCGCCGCGGGCGCCGGCGTGGTGCTGCTCATCGGTCCGGGGTCAGCGGATGCCGCGGCCATCGACCCGTGGGGCGTCGCCCTCGCCCTCACCGCCGCGGCCGCGTGGGCCGGCTACATCGTGCTGACCCGGCGGGTCGCCGTCGGACTGCCCGGCTTGGAGGGACTCACCGTCGCGAGCATCGTGAGCCTGGCGCTGCTGCTGCCGTTCGCGATCGCGACGTTCGACGCGTCGGTGATCGACTGGCGCGTGGCCGCGCTGCTCGTCGGCGTCGGGGTGCTGTCGTCGGCGCTGCCGTACAGCCTCGACACGTTCATCCTGCGCCGCATCACGCCCCGCCTCTACGCGATCATCACGAGCTTCGGGCCCGTGATCGCCGCGATCTTCGGATGGCTCGTGCTATCGGAGACGTTCACGCCGCTGGAGGTACTCGCCATCGCGATCGTCTGCGGCGCGGCCGGCACGGCGATCGCCACCCAGCGCGACCGGCCCAAGTCCGACCTCGAGCAGACCGCGGAGGGCATGGCGTAGCGGCGTCGGCTCGCGGCATCCGCTCACTGGCGTTCGCGGCATCCGCTCGCCGCCGCCGATCTGCAGGAATGCACACCCGCTGTGCGGGATACGCGATTGCCGCACGCGGAGGTGCCGGGCCAGAATCGCCTGCGACGTGACACCCCTTCCTCGCGTCGCCACTACAAGGAGGTAGTCGCCAATGGCCGTCGACCGTACGACGCAGGGCCCGTCCCCAACATCCGCAGACCCGCAGGGGTCGCCCGTCCGCACCGGCCTGCGCAAGGTCGTCGCCGCCTCGATGGCCGGCACGATCGTCGAGTGGTACGAGTTCTTCCTCTACGCCACCGCGGCGACGCTGGTGTTCAACGTCATCTTCTTCCCGCCGAGCGACAACCCGCTCGACAACATCATCAAGGCGTTCCTCACCTATGCGGTCGGCTTCATCGCCCGCCCCCTCGGCGGCATCGTGTTCGGGCACTTCGGCGACAAGTACGGTCGCAAGCGGCTCCTGCAGTTGGCGATCATCCTCGTCGGCGTGACCACCTTCCTCATGGGCTGCCTGCCGACCTTCGACCAGATCGGCTACCTCGCGCCGATCCTGCTCATCGTCCTGCGCTTCTTCCAGGGCTTCGCGGTCGGCGGCGAGTGGGGCGGCGCGGTGCTCCTCGTGGCCGAGCACTCGCCCGACCGCGAGCGCGGCTTCTGGGCGAGCTGGCCGCAGGCCGCCGTGCCCGCCGGCAACCTGCTCGCCACCGTCGTGCTGCTCACCCTCTCGCGCACGCTCACCGAGGAGCAGTTCCTCGCGTGGGGCTGGCGCGTCGGCTTCTGGCTCTCGGTCGTGATCGTCGCCGTCGGCTACTACATCCGCACGAAGGTCACCGACGCGCCCATCTTCCTCGAGGCGCAGAAGGAGGCCGAGACCGCGAAGAAGACGAACTACGGCGTGATCGAGGTGCTGAAGCGCTACCCCCGTGGCGTCTTCACCGCGATGGGGCTGCGCTTCGGCGAGAACATCATGTACTACCTCGTGGTGACCTTCTCGATCACCTACATGTCGGCGCACCTCGGCATGATCACGTCGACGATCCTCACGCTCATCCTGTTCGCGCACGTCGTGCACTTCGCCGTGATCCCGGTGATCGGGCGCATGAGCGACCGGCTCGGCCGCAAGCCCGTCTACGCGACCGGTGCCGTGCTCGCCGGAGTCTGGGGCTTCGTGGCGTTCCCGCTGTTCGACACGAAGAACGACTGGCTGATCGTCGGCGTGCTCATCGTCGGCCTGATCATCCACGCCCTCATGTACGCAAGCCAGCCGGCGATCATGGCCGAGATGTTCCCGACCCGCATGCGCTACTCGGGCGTCTCGCTCGGCTACCAGGTCACGTCGATCATCGCCGGGTCGCTCGCGCCGATCATCGCGACCATGCTGCTGTCGACCTACGAGAGCTGGGTGCCGGTGGCGATCTACCTCGCGATCTCGGCCGCGGTGACGCTCGTCGCCGTGATCGCCCTTCGGGAGACGGTCGGCATCTCGCTACGTTCGATCGACGACGCCGACCGGGAGCGCCTGGCCGAAGAGGCCGCGCGGGTCGGGTAGGACGCGGCATCCGCACCATCGATCCACGCG